>JAUYOW010000219.1 GCA_030697825.1 Gemmatimonadales bacterium
GTGGCCGGCACCAGTACCGCGCCACCGCGACCCGCGTCACCCGTCACCGCGCCGCGAGGCACCACGTCTTCGGCGATGAGCGTCATGGGCTGTGCCAGCGCCGTGGTGTCGGACACGGAATGCACCGCGACGTTCCGCAGCGGACCGAACGTCCACCCCGTGTCGTCGTAGGGCGGTGGATCACTGGCGCGGTAGGTCTGGATGCCCAGCAGGTTTCCCGCGAGGGGACCGTACGGCTGGTCCATTCGCACCAGGTAGTCACCCTCGGCGACCGTGACGCCGCCCGCGGTGAACCCCCTTGTGGCGCGGTGTACCTCGACGCCCTGCAGGCGCAACAGGTTCACCATCTCCGCCGCCTCCACGCGTCGAGGCTGAACCGCGGGAACATGCCAAAGGTTGGGAGATCCGGAGCGGCCGCGCTCGACCGCGCGCCGCGACTTGATCCAGAAGTTCTCCAGGAACCGCTGAGCATTGTCCGCGACGTAGCTCTCGGCGAGCAATACGCCGGACTGCTGGTAGTTGATGTTGTTGCGGATGCACCAGCGCACGCCGTCCAGCGGCGGGTTGGGCCGGAACCACTCGATGGAGCGCTGGCGCTCGGCGATGCGGGCCGTGTCGCACTCAGCGCCGAAGGACGTGTACGTTTCGTAGAAGCGCCCGACCGCGTTCCGCATCTGGGCGATGAACATCATGTAGTTGGGCGACCACCCGTCGTAGAAATCGTGGGTCCAGACGCCCGGTAGCCCGCGCTTGGTGAGTTCGGTGATCTCGTGGAACGCGAGCGAGTTCCACTCGCCTATCTGGATGGGGTCTATGGCGCGATTGTACGGACCCGTGCCGGTGGACGTGTAGAGGAACGGCAAGGACTCGTGAAGGTCGTGCAGCACGGTCGGGTGCCAGTAGAAGAATTGCGCGAGCATGTTGCGGGTGAGGACCTGCGATAGCACCATGCCGTCGCGGTTGTTGTCGTGCGCCGTGTACCTGCCCCAGTAAACCAAGGGAGGGCGCACGCCGCTGTGCCGCCGTCCGTAGTTATAGACGTCCACCATTCGATCGCGACCGTCCACCTCCTGGACCGGCGTGATGAGCGTGACCACGCGCTCGCGAATTCCGCGGATGAGCGGAGTGTCCTCCACCACCAGACGATAGGCCAGCTCCATCAGCATCTCGGGCGAACCGGTCTCGGGCGAATGGATGGACCCGGTGAGGTGGTAGACGGGCTTGCCCTGGGCGATCAGGCCGCGGGCGTCCGGCTCCGTGAGGCCGCGAGGATCCGCCAGACGCCGCGTGATGTCGCGGTAGCGGTCCAGATCCGCGATGGTGGCGGAATCGGCGATGGCGACCGTGATCATCTCGCGTCGCTCATCCGACAGTCCGGCATCGAAGATCCGCACCCGCGGCGAGGCCGCCGCCAACGCCCGGAAGTACCGGTTGATCTGGGCAACGTACCCCAGCCGGCCGATGGTGCCGGGGACGTAGCCGAGAACGTCGAGTGGCGACGGCACCCGCGGATCGTCGGGCAGGTGGTCGGTGAGCTCGGTGTTGAATCGCGGTTGGGAGGTCAGCGCTCGAATCTGTCGCGTGTAGGCGGTGTCCAGCGGTTGCTGCGCGAGCAGCATTCCGGCGGCGAGCGGCGCGCAGAGCGCGCTCACCAGAACTGCGATCGGGCGCATGGCTGACTCCGAAAGAGGCGGACCGGCAAGCGGGCGAGCGAATGTGCGGACGGAACGGGCACGATGCAAGCGGAGCGAACGTCGATCTAGCCGGGGGCGGGGTCCCCTCGAGCCGACGCGTCGGCGAACTCGTCGGCGACACCCTGGACCATCGAGCGCAGGGTTTTCTGCTCGGCGGCGGAAACAGGCGCCCCGGACTCCAGCAGCCGCTGCGCCTCGTGCTCGCCTGCGCGGCTCTTCGAGCTGAGTTCGGGAAAGCCGTACGAACCGCCTGAGCCGGCGAGCTTGTGTAGCGCCCGGCGCAATTCATCCAGCGCACCGCTGTCGCCGTTCTCAGTGCGCTCGATAAAGGCCCACAGCTCGGCGACCCGTTCGGGCGCGTCCCCGAGATACTCGACCCGAAGCAGCCGGATGGTTTCGGCCAGTGCGTCGTCACCGTTCGTCACGCGGCCCCCTATCCGTCGGCAGGAGGAATCCTACGCCGGGCCAGAGGCGGAGGCTAGTTCGCGGCGCAGCAGATGCCGAAGGAAGGGTACGACCCCCGCCGATCTCGTCGCCAACCCAAGGGCGGAGCCGTCTGCGCCGATGGTCCCGCACACCGAGGCAGCATGATCGGCAACGACCAGCAGCGGTCGCCCACCCCAGTAGGCGATCAGTTCCTGTTCGGGGACCGAACGTAGCGCGGCGCCCCGCGGCGCCGGCGCTCCGAGCGCCAGGGCACGCAAGGTCACGTGTCGAGCGGCGAGGCGTTCGAGCGCCGGGTAAAGCGTCGAGGCCCAGGGTCCCAGCACCACCAGCACATCTTCCTTGGCAGCCGTGATGCAGTGCCCGGCGCGGATGAGCAGCGATGAGACATCGGTGATGGCCTCGGGGTCGGGCCGATCCTCAACGGCGCCACTGAGTGCCAGCTGCTTGAGCTGCGCCTCCAGCTCCATCAGGCTCCGGCGACTTGCCCGTTCGAGCTCGACGATCAGGGTTGAGGCCGGTACCGCGATGAAGCGCGCCGGCTTCGTCGCGGTGCGCCGAGCCGCCCCTCGTCGAACCAGCCCGTCCAAGGCTTGGTATGTGTTAGCTCTGGCCAGTCCGGCGGCTCGAGCTACGCCGTAACCGGTGGCCGGCCCTGCCGTTAGGAGGGTAACGTAGACTTTGGTTTCGGTGGGCGTGAAGCCGAAGGGCTCAAGGAGCATGATAGTAGTAGTTATAACTACTACCACAAAAGTCAACCACAGACCATGCTAGCGTGCGGTAAGCTCCCAGCCGGCGATCCGCGCGATCAACGCCATCCGGAAAGTAACGTCCGCAAGTCGCGCCTCGGCCCGTTTGGTATCCACTTCGAGCGGGAACGCGTGGTAGGACCACGGAGCCTTGCGCTTGGGCATGGTGCGCAGGTTCCTGGGGCGCCAAACACCTTCGCCGTCGCACTCCCGAAGCAGCCGGCCCCAGAGCTTCGCGGCGCCTGGTGAGTGGTGCATCACGCCGAGCCGGGCCAACAGTTCCAGCCAGTACAGCGCGAACGGCAGGTCAGCGGCCTGGCCGGATGCGCGTACGTGCAGCGGATCCCCAAGGAGCAGGAAGTTGGGCTTGAGCGCCTTTTTACCGCAGACTACCGTGAAGGTCTTCTTCGTCGCGGCGCTTTGCAGGTAGGCACTCAGGCGCTCGACGAGGCCTGCACGCTCGCGCTGCACGGCCGGCAGGTAGGCCATGAGCGCCACGGAAAAGATCGTCGGCGGGTGCGCGCCAGGATGAAGAACCCAGAGGCGCCCGCTCTTGGCGAACGGGTCGTTGGCGAGCTCGCTCCTCAGGAACTGCGACAGTGCGTTCGCGATCCGGTGGGCCGCGCCTCGGACCCGCGGATCCTCACCCAACCCGGCGTGCGCCAATGCCGTTGCTGCCGCCTCGCGAACGACTTCCCGGATCCACGGCTCAGCTCCGGGTTCGGCCGCACCGTACTTTCGGTACTCGAAAAGCAGGCTCGGGTCGTCGTCACGCGAAAGCAACCTGAAGAGCAGCCGACTCCCCAGCCTGCCCGCGCGGCTGTCTTGAGTGGAACCGAGCTCGACCAGCCTGCGGTACTGGTGGATCGTCCCGACGTCCTTGATGCCTGCGGCCTTGTTCGGCGAGATCCCGAGAAGGTTGCCGCCCCAAGCGCCGTCGGACTTCTGCTTCTTTCCGACCTGGCGCACGCCGGGATACTGATCCATCTCGGCTCGCAGGCCGTCCAGCTGGGCGGCGCCGAGCGTGCCCGGGAAGATTTCCGTCGCCGTGCGATACCGGATTGCCGGGCAAGCGTTCGCGAGTAGCCAGGAAACAGGAACCTGGTGGGATGTCGGCAGGGGGTGAGTCAGGGAGCCGCCTCCTCGATGCCGAAAGGGGTCAGTTGGCGCGCAAACTTACGCAGTTGCCGTGGTTTAGGCTAGTGGTCGCCAGGCGACTGGAGGTCTGGAAGCCGCCTGAGGAATCCAGCGATCAGGGCTGCCACTTCGGCGGGTCGCTCGACATGCGGGCGGTGCCAGCTGCGGGCTACGACGTGGAATTCCGATGTTGGCAGGGCGTTGGCTAGTGCCCGGCCGAGTTCTACCGACACGGTGAGATCGTATTCGCCCCACAGGATGATAATTGGCAGCTGCAGCCGTCTCGCTCGGTCCGGGCTGATATAGAAGAAATCGAATTCCCGCAACACAGCTTGGAGCGCAGTGACGTAATCGGCATCGGTCGCTGGATTGTACGCCATGGCGCTGTCCGACTCTGCCAGCCAGGCCGGATCATGAGCGCCCGCGAACCTCATCCGGAATGCCTCGTATCCGGCAATGCCGCGGCGCACCAGGTCGCGGTTCCTCTCGCTCGTGGCGCCGGCTCCTCTCAGCCACGGTGCGCTCACGACCGCCGGATCGATCATCGCGAGACCGCGGACGCGGTCGGGAGCGGCCACTGTGACGGCTGCTGCCACGGCGCCTCCCATCGAGTGGCCAACGAGCACCGCGCGCCGGATGTCGAGGGTGTCCATCGCGCGGAGGACTGCTGACGCCAGGGAGTCTGTCGAGTATCCGGTGCGCGGCTTGGACGACGAGCCGAAGCCGGGCAGGTCGAGCGCAACCACGTCGGCTTCCCGCGACAGGCGGTCGAAGACGCCTTCCCACGCGAGCAGCGACTCGCCGAATCCGTGCAGCAGAACGACGACCGGCCCGGCGCCCGCCCTGACCGCCCGTAGCCGCAGGCTGCCTGAGCCCACGGTGATGGCGCGGTGTGGCGGCGCGAGCGGCTCGCTCACCGGTGAGGAGGTTGCCAAGCCGGCGACGGTCACGGCGCCGGCCACCAGAACGGCTCGGCGCAGCCGCCCGAAGAAAACCATCTCCTGTCTACTGCCCGAGGCCGAGCACCCGGAGCCGCGTCAGCAGAGCCCGACCAGCGGTTCCGCGTTCCGAGGTGAGCACCAGAAGATCGGGCCCGTCGAACGCCACCCCTTCTCCCTGCGACTCGACGACCGGGATCGGTATGCCATCAGGCGGGGTGAGGGGCACATCGAAGGCGCCGGCCCTGCGCCGGAAGAAGTGCATGCTGACGTAAGTGCGCACCGCGAGCACGTCTCCGCTCGGGGAGAGCGCCGCTCCGGTTACGAGCCGTCCGCGCACGAGGTTGACGCTGATCGGGAGCGTGCCGGCGAACTCGAGCAGCGCCGCACCGTTGCGGGTCGGGAGCCGGGTCTGAAAAACGCTTGGCGGGCCGGTGCGGTCCTTCGTCACGATCATCAGGATCCGTCCGTGGGCGACAACGAGCGCCTCGGCGTCGTGGGGACGGTCGGGATAGCGCAACACGATGGAGTCCAGTGGGCCAACGGAGCGGAGCGTATCGCCGGGGCCGTCCGGTGGGTCGGGTTCCGGGACGCGGTAGACGACCACGTAGGGCCGGGCGCCGGCGTTGTCCCCGATGTCGGCCACGTAAAGACAGGCGCGGGAGGTGACGACGCACGGCGCGAGGGTCAAGTCCTCCCAGTCAACGTTCTGCGCGGCAGTGACGCGCACGTAGCCCAGATCCCGGCCGGCCGAGTCCGTGGCGAAGAGGATCGGTTCGTTGCCCGAATCGTTGATGGTCCAGTACACGCCCCGGCGGCGAAGGCTGGCGGTGACGCCGGAGCTTTCGCTGAGGCGAGGTGCGACCAGGACCGCGGTGTCGAGGAGCACTATCTGCGGCCTCTCCTGGGCCGCGGCGGAGGCGGCGCACCAGGTGAGGATGGCGACGAGCTGCGAACGAGCGGTCATGGGCCGCGCAGCTTACCCGCTTGGCTGCGGCGCCGCAATCCTTGCCGGTCCGCGCGCGCCCGGGCATCTTGGGCGCATGCCTGCATCGCTTCTAGAGCGGCCAGTGGCGCGGCGGCCGGATCAGGTCCACCTGTCGGGGCGGATCCTCTTCCTGTGCGATGATGCGGACCTCGTGACCCGTCAGCTAGCCGGAGAGGACCTGGAGTGGACGCCGGCCATGCGGCTGCGCGATAACATCTCCACCGACGAGATCACGCCGGCCTACATCTGCTACTACTTCGACGAGACCCTCGGCGAGTTCCCGTACCTCGGCCTCAAGGCCGGTGACCAGTTCCCGATCACGCGTGGCAGCGTGAAGCGCGGCGGTTTCGTGGCGTCGGTGGCGGGGAAACGGCGCGGCAAGGGCAGCTCCCGCGAGCAGTCGCCGTACGCCGAGATGTGCGCCGGCGTCCAGCTGGTCGTGGGCGAGAGCATCGAGCGCATCTACCACGAGAACTGCCAGAACCTCGGCGTCCTCACCAGCACCGATTTCTCGGTGCTCGAGCGGCTGAAGAGCGGCGAGCCGATCCCGCTTTCGGTGTTCATGCAGGGCGAGGGTGAGATCACCCGCGGCATCATCGAGTACGGAGGGCTGTTCAACTACAACGTGGCGCGCCTTCAGGGAATGGTGCGCGTCCCGCCGATCGCGACGCCGCGCCGCCCGATGACGATCGGCGAGAAGATCTTCGCGCGGCACTGGGTGGTGGACGCGGCGGCGGGGAAGATCGGGGTGCCCGCGGTGAGGCCGGGCGACGAGGGGTTCGTGGTCACCGACATCCGGTTCAGCCACGAGTACGTGACCCCCATGGCGGCGATCTTCTTCGAGCAGTTCGTCGGCGAGGACGAGCCGCTCAACGACCCGTCCTCGATCTTCTTCTTCCGCGACCACCTGACGTTTCTGGACCAGGCGATGCGCCCCGAGCATGTCGAGATGGGTCTGCTCGACGTCGCGGCCCAGCTCGAGAAGAAGCAGCGCGAGTTCGCCACGGCGAAGGGCGTGAAGCTTTACGGCCAGCTCGAGAAACGGCTCAACGTCATGGGAGCGCTCGCCGCCACGGGCTCCGAGGCGATATGTCACTCGAAGATCCTCGAGGCGCACGCGCTCCCGGGCCAGATAATCATCGGTAGCGACTCCCACACGCCGCACGCGGGCGCGGTGGGGTGCATAGCGTTCGGCGTCGGCACGACGGCGGTATTCAACAGTTGGATCACCAAGGACGTGAGGGTGCAGGTGCCGAAGTCGTTCCGGGTCACGGTCCGGGGGCGGAAGCCGGACAACGTGACCGCGAAGGACTTCATGCTCCAGATCCTTCGGCACCCGTACGTGAAGATCGGGGACGCCATCGGCCAGATCGTCGAGTACGCGGGCGACGCCGTAGAGGCGCTGAGCGTGGACGAGCGCGCCACCATGACCAACATGGCCGCGGAGGTGGGCGCGTTCACCGGCATCATCGCGCCGGACGGCAAGACGGTGGACTATCTGGTCGAGGCGCGCGGCTTGGACCGCGCCGAGGCCGAGCGCCTGTGCGAGGGCCTCGTCTCGGACCCCGGCGCCGAGTACGTCAAGGAGATCGACCTCGACGCGTCGACGCTCAAGCCGATGGTCGCGCTCCCCGGCGACCCGGGCAACGGCCTATACGTCGAGGAACTTGGCGGGCCGGTGAAGATCGACATCGCGTACGCCGGCTCCTGCACCGCCGGCAAACGCGAGGACATGGACATGTACGCGCGGGTCTTTCGGGAAGCGGTGGAGCGGGGAGTGAGGGTGGCGCCCTGGATACAGTGCTACATCCAGTGCGGCTCGCAGGACGTCTTCCGGTACTGCCAGGAGCGGGGTTACGACCAGGTGTTCCGCGAGGTGGGCGCGACGTTCATCGAGCCGTCGTGCGGAGCCTGCATCAACGCCGGACCGGGGGTCTCGCGCCAGAAGACCGACGTCACCATCTCGGCGATCAACCGCAACTTCCCGGGCCGCTCCGGGCCGGGCCAGCTCTATCTGGCCTCGCCGTACACGGTCGCCGCCTCGGCGCTGACGGGCTACATCACGGTGTGGGAGTCCGAGCGAGCTACCGCCCCGGTCTAGGCTGGCAGCGTCGCTCTGGCGCGGCCGCTGCGTTCATCGTAGTTATACGATATGGCTACCCTCGGCTTCGATCCCGGGCTGCGCGTGGCGAGGATGTGCAAGGCCCTCGGCCACCCCGCCCGCGTGGCCATCGTGCGGTACCTGAAGTCCCGGCGCGGCGCACCTACCTGCGGTGAGATCGTCTCGCAGCTACCGCTCTCCCAGTCCACGGTCTCCCAGCATCTGCGCGTGTTGCGGGACGCGGGCTTCGTCACCGCCCAGGACGAGCCTCCCAGGGTTCGCTATCGACTCGAGCTTCCCGCGCTCGACGAGTTCCGCCGTGCGGTAGGTTCGCTCTAGCGCGCGGAGGTGCGCAGAGCGTTGAAGAATAGCGGGAAGGTCGCCTGGCTCTGGCCGCGATACTGGGGCCGGAAGCCGAAGAGGATCACCTTCCCACGGCCGCGTCGCACTTCGACGAGGGCCGCCTTCCCCGCGATCTGCGCTGGGCCCAGGATCCATCCCGACAGCAGGACGTCGGCCGGCAGGGCGGGGTAGCGGCCGACGACGCGGACGCGGCTCGGGTCTCGCACCTCGAAAGCCGGCCCCGATTCGAACCAGGCGATCGTGTC
>JAUYOW010000220.1 GCA_030697825.1 Gemmatimonadales bacterium
GCACCAGGATGCTGTTGGGGATCGGCGCGCTCGTGGCGAAGAACAGGCGCGGCAGGTACTCGATGCCGAACTCGAACAGGAGGTACGAACCGACGAGCAGGGCAACGGCCTGCCAGAAGGGGTGGCGCAGCGCGGCGCGCAGCTCGGCCAGCGACCCGCGGGGGAACCGGACGCGGGCGCCGGGGGTGGGCTCGCTCAGGGGCTCACCTCTGGCTCGACAGGAAGCTCACCACGGCCTCGAGCTGCGCCGCGGTGAGCTGCTGCCCGAAGGTGGCCGGCATGACGCCTGCCATGGCCTCGTAGCCCCGCGTCATGGAGGCGCCGGGGTTCAGGATCGCTTGGCGGATCTGGTCGGGCTGGAGCCGGCCACCCATCCCGTCGAAGGGTGGGCCGACGGCGCCGCCCTCACTGCCGAGCTTGTGGCACCCCAGGCAGGCGTTGCCGGCCAGGATCTCGCGCGGCTCGAGGCTCGCGGTCGCGGCCGCCGGCGCCCCAGCCGGCGGAGCGGACTGGGCCGACTGAACGTCCTCGGCGGTCACGTCGATGGTGCCGCCCTGGCTCTCCAGGAACGCGACGACCGCCCAGATCTGGTCGGCCGGCATGGTGCGGCGCATGTCCTGCATGATGGGCTGGTAGCCTTCGACGACGTGAACGGCCGGCTCGGTCAGCGACTCGTACAGGTAGTCCTTGCAGCTCATCCCGGGCCTGCGGTTTCCACACCGGGCGCCGATCGGTCCCGCGCCCATCTCGTCGGTGAGGAGGTTGGGTGCCCGGGTGCCGAGGCCGTGGCAGGCGGTGCAGCCGCCGGCGCCGTTGAAGATGCGCTCGCCAACGGCGGCCAGCTGCCGGGGGCTGACGTCTCCCGAGAGGTCCACGGCCTGCGGGACCTCCGACTGGATCTGGGGGATGCTGTTGGCGACCAGCGTATAAAGCGCCAGCACGCCGATGACCAGGCCGACGATGGTGAGATTGGTGCGCCACATGGTTGCCTCAGTCTCCCGCGGCGGGAGCGGCGGCCGGCGCGGCGACGGCGCGCGGCGCCGGCGGATGGCTGCCCAGCTCCGAGATCCAGAAGATGAACGACACGAGCGCCAGGAAGATCAGCACGCAGATGCTGATCATGATGGAGGCCTGGCCGAGGGCCGGCGTCGCCGCGTCGGGGCTGTAGTCGCGCATGACCTCGAAGACGTGCCAGTGCTGGCGGATGCCGCTCCGCGCGAAGCCCATCAGCCCCATCAGCCAGGTGAAGGTGATCGCGAGCACGAAGAGCGCGTACTGGGACCGCGCCGGCATCTGTCCCCAGCGGATCTCGCCCAGGGGCTTGGCGCCCTTGAGGAGGAATAGGTCGAGGGTGGTGACCACGACGATCGTGGTGAGCACCGCGAGCACCTGATAGACGCTGAAGCCGATCCGCACGATGGCCGAGACGAAGTAGCCGTAGACGCCGAAGAAGAGCACCACGGCCGCGGCGATCCCGAACATCACCCACTGTGCCAGCATCCCCTGTTTGGCCCAGGCCACTACCGGCTCCTGGTTGGCGCGGCGGTAGAGCAGGAACGAGAGGAAGGTGGTGAGGATCATCAGGTTCACGGCGGTGTTCTTGGCGCTCATCACGCCGAGCACGCCGAGGAACGGGTGGTGGGACCCCCCCATCGCTTCGAGCTCGGCGCGGCTCGCGATCATGGTGTGCGGGGTGGACCAGACAATCACGCCCAGCACCAGGATGATGAGCAGCCACTTGGTGTAGGGCCGGTAGCGCTCGGCGCCCGGGATGCGGTCCATGCCTATCCACAAGTAGTAGTTGCCCGCCAGGAAGAGCACGCCGATCAGGAAGGCCTGGAGGATCCACAGCCAGCTCATGAAGCCGCCCATCATCGTGATGCCCAGCTGCTGGTTGTACTCGTAGATCTCGCGGCCCAGCCAGTAGCCGGCGAACGGGAGGACGATGAAGGTCGAGATGGCGATGAAGTTGCCGACGTACCCCATCCAGTCGTAGTGCGCCCGCTCCTCGTCGGTGGTGGCGGCGAGGAACCGGTAGGCGGCGTACGCGGCGACGATCGAGCCGCCGAACACCGCGTTGGCGATGAAGCGGTGGATGTTGATCGGCATCCACGTCATGTTGGCGAGCGCGTTCCAGAGCCCCACGTCCGCCGGCAGGGTCTCGGCCGTCATCCCGGCGGGCGGGCTCATCATGTAGGTGAGCCAGCCGTTGGCGATCAGCATCACGGCCGTGCCGAAGACGTTGAGCAGGATCCCCAGCCCCCAGTGGCCCAGTTTGGCGCGGCCCGACTTCCAGTGGTCCCAGCCGTAGTAGTAGAGGTAGAGCGTGAAGGACTCGACGAAGAAGATCGAGACGTAGATCCACATCGACAGATGGAAGATCTCCGTCATGTGGTTCCAGAAGCGTGGATAGAGCGTCGTGAGAAGGAAGACCAGGACCGCGCCCCAGATGGCGGTGGCGCTGTAGGCCACCAGGAGGAGGCGGGTGAACTCCTTGGAGAGCTTGTCGTAGCGCTCCTTGTAGCGGGTGTCCTTGGTGAAGATGCCGATCGCTTCCGTGATCACGGCGAACATCGGCACGCCGAGGACGAACGCGGCGAACATCAGGTGGACCTGGGCGGCGATCCAGACCGCGGCGCGGCTCCCTATGACCGGGAAGGCCCGATAGGCGCCGGCGGTGTCGGCGGCGGCCTGGAGGAACGGGAAGAGTTCAGTCATCGCGGACGAAGAAGGGTTTGCGCCGGGAGAAGTCGATGGGCATGGCGCCGCGGATCTCGCTCAGCATTTCCGGCGTGATGGTGCTGAGTCCGCGGGCCCTGGCGTAGTCTTCGATCCGCTTGACGACGATGCCGCGCACGAACGACGGGATGCGGCCGAGGCGCTCGCGGGCGGCGTCGCTCCAGGCGAGGCCGGGCGCGGCGGCGGCGCCGTACGTCACCTCGCGGCGCGCGATCAGCGGACGCTCGCCGGTGGGCTCATACGCACACGAGGGGTCGGCGGCGAGGTAGTCGCCGGTGGCCGCGAAGGCGCGGGCGCGGCAGCCGCCGCAGATCATCCGGTACTCGCAGATGCCGCACTTCCCGCCCAGCTCCCGGCGCCTGAGGTCGGCGAAGACCTCGGAGCCGTTCCAGATCTCCGCGAACGTCTGGGTCCTAAGGTCGCCGGCGACGGTGGGCAGGTAGGGGCACGGCGTGATGGTCCCCTCGGGTGTGATCCGGCAGTACTGGATCCCGCAGGGGCAGCGCGTCTGGTAGTCGAGGAGCGGCGAGTCGGGAGTCTCGTCGTAGACGCGCCGGATGAAGTGAGGGGCGCACTTGGCGCGCACCATCATCGCCCCGCGGTACCGGCGCTCGAACCCCGCCAGGACGCCGAGCAGATCCTCGTAGTCGTCGGCCGAAAGGTCCGTGAGCTGCCCGCCGCGTCCCGTGGGCACCAGGAAATAGAGGTTGAACGCGACCGCGCCCTGGGCGGCGGCCCACTCAGCGAGTACCGGGACCTCGGCCTGGTTCCCCTTCGTGGCAGTGGTCTGGACGATGAAGTCGAGCCGGTGGGCACGCAGCCGCTCGATCGCGGCCTTGGTGTCCGCCAAGGCGTCGCTCTTGCGGCGGAAGTTGTCGTGGTACTGGGGCCGCAGCGAGTCGACGCTCACGGCGACCCCGGTGACGCCGGCATCCTTCAGGGCCGCGATGCGATCGTCGGTGAGCAACGTCCCGTTGGTGCCGACGACCACGGTGGCGCCGCGGTGCGACGCGTACGCGGCGATTTCAGTCAGGTCGTCGCGAAGCAGCGGCTCGCCCCCCGAGAGGATGAGCATCGGCGCGCGGTTCACTGCGAGCAGCTGGTCGATGACGCGGCGGCACGCCGCGGTGTCGAGCTCGCCCTCGGCGGTCTCCGACGGGCCGGCCGAGATGTAGCAGTGGGAGCAGCGGAGGTTGCAGCGCCGCGTGAGGTTCCAGGCCACGACGTGGGG
>JAUYOW010000221.1 GCA_030697825.1 Gemmatimonadales bacterium
CCGCGCGTTCGTCGAGGCCCGCCGATGAAGGTTCTGGTGACGGGCGGCGGCGGGTTCATCGGGCTGCACCTGGCGCGCGCGCTGGCGGCGCGCGGCCGCGACGTCGTGGTGGCGGATAATTGGTCCCGCACCGGCGGGCCGGACGACGAGGTCGAGCGGCTGCGGGCCCAGCCCGGCGTCACGTTCGTGGACGCGGACCTGGCGGATGCCGGCGGGTGGCGCCGGCTGCCGGAGGGCATCGGCCAGGTGTGCCATTTGGCCGCGATCAACGGCACGAGATTCTTTTACGAGAAGCCGTACGAGGTCTTGCGCGTGAACCTGCTCGCCACCGTCCACTTGGTGGACTGGCTCGCCGCGACGCGGTTCCAAGGCAAGGTGGTGTTCGCGTCCTCCTCCGAAGTGTACTCTGGCTTGCACGCGATGGGCGCCTTGCCGCTGCCCACGCCGGAAACGGTGGGCAGCGCCTTTGCTGATCTGGCGAATCCCAGGATCTCCTACGGCGTCAGCAAGCTGGCCGGGGAGCTGTGCGTGCGGCACGGCGCGCGCGGCTGGCGGTGGAGCATCGTCCGCTACCACAACGTGTACGGCCCCCGCATGGGACGCGAGCACGTGATCCCTGAGCTGTGCGAGCGCCTCAACCGCCGGGACGACCCGTTGAAGCTCTTCGGCGCAGCGCCCCGCCGCGCGTTCTGCTATGTGGACGATGCGGTGCAGGCGACACAGAAGGTCTTGGATACCCCGGCGACGGATGGGGAGGTCCTCAACATCGGCAACGACACCGAGGAAGTGACGATCCGCGACCTGGCCGAGCGGCTGATCCGGCTCGCCGGGTACCGGCCGAGCCTCGAGGAGGCCCCGGCCCCTGAGGGATCGACGATGCGGCGGTGCCCGGACCTGGCGAAGCTGCGCCAGGCAACCGGGTTCACGCCGGCCGTGGCGCTCGAGGAGGGGCTGCGCCGCACGTGGGCATGGTACGGCGCCCAGGCCGCGGCGGTCCGCCCATGAGCGCGTCCACGCGGGGATTTTATTGGCGGCACATCGTCCGCCCCTATCCGCGGGAAATTAGCCTCATCCTTGGATTGATGCTTGGCGGCGCGGCGCTGGACATGGTCGCGGTCGGGTTGACCGTGCCGTTGTTCGACGCCCTCATGCGCCCGGATCAACCGCTGCGCGGGATCGCGTTGGCGGTGTCGGCGCGGCTGGACGCATGGGGCTGGCCGTACGATGGCCGCGCCGTCGTGTTCGCGCTGCTCGGCTGCGCCGCGATCCTGTTCATCGCGCAGAGCGCCTTGCTGTTTCTGGACCAGCTCGCCACGAACGTGATCGCTGTCCGGTTGCGCCGGGAGCTCAAGTGCCGCCTGTTCGAGCGGTTCCTGCGCGGCGAGTACGAAGCGGTGACCGCGTACCCGCGCGGCACCGTGGTGCATCACGTGAACGATCCTGCGATGGATTTGT
>JAUYOW010000222.1 GCA_030697825.1 Gemmatimonadales bacterium
GCGCGCGGCCGCGCGGGACCGCGTCACGGCGATCGTGACGACGGAAAAAGATTGGGTGCGCTTGGCGCCCCGGCTCGCGGGTGTGGACCTGGGCGCGCCGGTGTGGGTGGTGGGGGTGCGGATGGCGATCCTCAGTGGAGAGGCGGAGCTGGATGCTCGACTGGCTGGCGTGCGCGCTCGTTAAGGCGCTCGGCGCCGCCCTGTCCGGCCTGCCGCCGCAGGCGGTCACGTGGCTCGGCGCGCAGCTGGGCGTGCTCGCCCTGGGCATGTCCTCCCGGCGGGCGCGCCTGGCGCGGACGAACGTGCGCGCCGCGTTCAACGGCCAGCTCATGCCGGGGCAGGTCCGCGCGCTGATCCGCCGGTGCTACGAGCACTTGGGGATGAGCGCGCTGGAGATGCTGCGCCTGCCGGCCATGGACGCCGCGTACGTCGAGCGCCACGTCACCATCGAGGGCGCGGGACGGCTCGAGCAGGCCGCCGCGTCCGGGCGTCCCGTCATCCTCCTGACCGGCCACTACGGCAACTGGGAGCTGTCCTCGATCGTGGCCGCGCTGCGCGGCTACCCGATCGTGGCGCTGGCCCGCGCGCAGGAGAAGTTCCCCCGCCTGTACCGCCTCCTCGTGTCCTACCGGGAATCCAAAGGGTGCATGATCGTGCACAAGGGCGGCGCCATGAAGCGGCTGGTCGCCGCCTTGGATCAAGGCCGCATCGTCGGCATCGTCGGCGACCAGGCCAGCCGGCAGGGCACCTTCATCGAGTTCTTCGGCCGGCCGGCGTTGTTCGCGCGCGGCCCCTTCGCGCTGGCGCACGGCCGGGGCGCCATCCTCATCCCGGTGTTCATCCACCGCGTCCGCGGACCGTTCCACCGGATCGTCATCGAGCCGCCCATCGAACCCCGGCCGGACCTGCCCGAGGACGAGGCCATCCCGCTGGCCATGCGCCGCTTCGCCGAGCTGCTGCAGCGCCACGTGACCGAGGATCCGGCCCAGTGGCTGTGGCTGCACAACCGGTGGAAGCGCACGCCGGCGCGGCGCGCCCTGGTGCTCAGCGACGGCAAGCGCGGCCACGTCAAGCAGTCCGAGACGGTGGTGGAGGCGCTGCGCGAGCGCTTTCCGCAGCTCGCGGCCGACACGATCGAGGTCCGCTTCCGCAGCCCGCTCGCGCGCGGGCTGTGCGCCCTGCTCAACCGCGTC
>JAUYOW010000223.1 GCA_030697825.1 Gemmatimonadales bacterium
CGCGTTCTCGGCCTTGAGTCGCTCCAGCTCCGCCTGCACGTCGTCGGCCATGTGCCTGACCTCCCGAGCCAGCATCTCACGGCCTGGCGAGTCGCGCCTTGACTCCCGTCGCCGCTTGTCGCAGCCTTCCGCCATGACGACCCAGGCAAGCGAGCCGCGGATGGAGCTGGAGCAGAACCTCCACATGTACCGCCAGATGGCCAAGATTCGCGCCTTCGAGGAGCAGGTGCAGGAGCTGTACAAGAGCGCGAAGATGCCCGGCCTGGCCCATCTCTACGTCGGCGAAGAGGCGGTCGCGGTCGGCGTCTGCGAGGCGCTCAAGCGCGACGACTTCATCACGAGCACCCACCGCGGCCACGGCCACTGCCTGGCCAAGGGGGCGTTGGTCAACCGGATGTTCGCGGAGCTGCTCGGCAAGGAGCCGGGCTACTGCCGCGGCAAGGGCGGCTCGATGCACATCGCCGATCCGGAGACGGGCAACCTCGGCGCCAACGCCATCGTCGGCGGCTCCGCCGGCATCGCCACCGGCGCCGCGCTCTCGGCCAAGATGCGCAAGAGCGGCCAGGTCGCGGTGTGCTTCTTCGGCGACGGCGCGCTGGGCCAGGGCGTGCTCTACGAGGCGATGAACATGGCCGCGCTCTGGAAGCTGCCGGTCATCTACGTCTGCGAGAACAACCTCTACGGCGAGTACACGCCCTGCGGCGAGACCATCGCCGGCGAGATCCTGGCGCGCGCCCAGGCCTTCGGGATCCACGCCGAGAGCGTCGACGGCCAGGACGTCCAGGCGGTCTGGGCTACGATGCGCCGCCTCGTCGAGCGCGCGCGCCGCGGCGAGGGCCCGGCCTTCCTCGAGTGCAAGACCTACCGCTACTACGGCCACCACGTCGGCGACGTCAACCGCGAGTACCGCACCAAGGACGAAGAGCGGGAGTGGATGACCAACCACGATCCGCTCCTGACCCTGGCGGGGCGGCTCACGGGGCAAGGGCTGGCCGACGCGAGCGTCTTCGAGCGGATCCTCGCCGACGTGAAGGCGGAGATCGACAGCGGCGTGCAGTTCGCGCTGGCCGCGCCGTACCCAGAGCCCAGCGAGGTTGACGAGGACGTCTATGCGTGATCGGTTCGGGGCGTGACCATGGACTTCGGGATCAATCTCGCGACGTCGGCGGATTCGTGGAAGGTCGTGAAGCGCGCCGAAGAACTTGGCTACGCGCGGGCGTGGTTCTTCGACACGCAGATGCTCAACGCCGACATGTTCGTGGCCATGGGCGCGGCGGCCGTGCAGACTTCCAAGATCCGGCTCGCCACGGGCGTGCTGATTCCCGGGAATCGCATCGCGCCCGTGGCGGCGAGTGCCTTGGCCTCGCTGAACGCGCTGGCCCCCGGGCGCATCGACTTCGGCATCTCCACCGGGTTCAC
>JAUYOW010000224.1 GCA_030697825.1 Gemmatimonadales bacterium
CCCGAAGGCCGGACGGTCATCTCTCTGGGATGGCGGTCGCCCGCCACCTCGTGCAGCCTACCCGCGGCTCACCGTTTCCGGTGTGGTCGGTCCGGGCCGGACCTCGCCGCCTATTTGGCCTTGCTCCGGCTGGGGGTTGCCGTGCCACGTCTGTTGCCAGACGCGCGGTGGGCTCTTACCCCACCGTTTCACCCTTACCTGCCTTGCGGCAGGCGGTCTGTTCTCTGTGGCCCTATCCGTCGCCTCACGGCGCCCAGGCGTTACCTGGCAGCCTGCCCTGGGAGCTCGGACTTTCCTCGGATCCCCGAAGGGACCCGCGACCGTCGCGCTCCGCCACGGTAATATAGCGGGCACAGCCGCACCGGCGCACCGGCGCACAGAAAACCACACCGTGCGGCGGTGCGCCGGTGCGCCGGTGCCCGCTATATCCGCAGGAAGCACCACTCCCTCGTGAGCGGCGTCCGGTTCATCTGCTCCCCGCGCGTCGCGGTGATCACGAGGTTGTTCGAGTGGTTGTAGCCGTACCCGCCCGCGGGGTTGTAGAGCCCGGGCTCGTTGGAGAACATCATCCCCGCCTGCATCACGGTCGGGTCCCCGAGGGAGACATACGGCGGCTGGTGTCCCTCCATACCGGCGCCGTGCGCGGGGCGGTGGTAGACGTACTGCTCCAGTCCGGCGCGTCTGGCGATCTCCAGCACCCGGCTCGCCACCTCTCGGCACTCCACGCCGGCCCGCGAGTGCTCCTGCTGCGCCAGCGTCATCTCCGTGTGCACGTCCCACATGCGCTGCTGCTCAGGCGTGATGGGGAGCACGTGACAGGCGCGGTAGCCCTCACCGCCGTAGCCGCCGATGCGCACCATGACGCCGCTGAACTGGATGGAGTGGCCTCGCTGGATGCGGGTCATGAAGAACTGGTTGGGATGGGGATACGCCGTCCCGACGCCGGTGCGACAGCCGCAGGAGACGGACACGCCCGCCGCGCTGAACGGTCGCCCGTCGTGGGGGATATCGTTCAACACCAGCTCGGTGCCGAAGCGCTCGGCCTCGTGGCGTACGTCGAAGTCGGTGGCGTTGGTGCCGCGGCGGAGGACGTAGTCCCGGCAAAAGGCCAGCATGCGATCGTGGTAGTCGATCGCCCGCTGGGTGAGGGCGACCTCCTCCGCCGTCTTGATCTCACGCATGCCGAGGGTGACCTGCGCGGCCGGAGTGAAGCGCGCGGCCGGCAACGCGTCCTGGAAGGTGCGGGCCTGGGTCGGGGCGGGCTCCCAGTCGAGCCCGATGTTCTTGGTGCCGAAACCGCGCCGGTCGAGGCTGCGCAGCATCCAGACCCAGAGGTTCAGGGTCCCGTTCCTGCCCTGCACGGTGCCGGACCGCGGATCGCCGTTGGACTCGGCCTGCGGGTAGTCGAAGTAGAACTCCGCGTCGCGCACCCACCACGACGAGACGACGTCGCGATCGAGCCCCGGCACGAACAGCGTGGGCTCACCTTCGCGGGGCACCCAGAGCGCTTCCGGCCGCTCGGTGGTCGTGTGGAAGTATCCGGTAGTGTAGACGATGTTCCACTGGTCGCGCAGGAGGATGCCGTCCAGTCCCATCTCGCCAAGCTTCGTCTGGAGCCGCGCGA
>JAUYOW010000225.1 GCA_030697825.1 Gemmatimonadales bacterium
GAGCGCTACCAGGGCGCCTTCATCTCGCCCAGTGCGTTCCGGATGGTCCGGGTGCCCGCCATGCTCGGCCGCGCTTTCACCGAGGACGAGGCCCGGCCCGACGCGCCCGGCGTCATCCTCCTCGGATACAACGTCTGGAAGAACCGCTTCGCGAGCGACCGTTCCATCGTCGGGCGCAGCGTTCGCGCCAACGGCCAGACGGTGACGGTGATCGGGGTGATGCCGGAGGGCTTCAAGTTCCCGATGGCGGAAGAGTTGTGGCTGCCGCTGCGGCTGGACCCCATCAGGCTCAAGCGCGGTGACGGGCAGTCACTGGAGGTGTTCGGGAGGCTCAAGCCGGGGGTCTCTGAAGACCGGGCGATGCTCGAATTCACCACGATCGCCCGGCGCCTGGCCGAGCAATATCCCGAGACCAACAAGGGCGTGGGCGCGGTGATGAAACCTTACACTGAGGAGTACATCGGCGAAGAGCCGCGCGCCCTCCTGTTCACGATGCTGGGGGCGGTGTTCGCCGTGCTCCTCATCGCGTGCTCCAACGTCGCCAACCTGCTGCTCGCCAGGGCGGCGGTGCGCACCAAGGAGGTCGCGATCCGCACCGCCCTGGGCGCCAGCCGCTGGCGCGTCGTCTCACAGCTTCTCGCCGAGGCACTCGTGCTCTCTGCGGTGGGCGCGGTCATGGGCATCGGCATCGCGTGGGTCGGCACCACGCTCTTCAACAACGCCATCGCCGACACGCAGCCGCCGTTCTGGATCGACATCCGCCTCGACGGGACCGTGCTGCTGTTCGTCTCCGCCATCACTCTCGTCTCGACCCTCATCGCCGGCACGCTTCCGGCGCTCCAGGCCACCGGCGCCAACGTGAACGAGGTGCTCAAGGACGAGTCGCGCGGCTCCTCGAGCTTCCGGTTAGGGAAGTTCAGCAAAGGCCTGGTGGTGGCGGAGATCGCGCTCTCGTGCGGCCTGCTCGTCGCGGCCGGGCTGATGGTGAAGAGCGTGGTGAAGCTCAAGACCTTCGACTACGGCGTCTCCACGCGAGACGTGTTCACCGCCCGGATCGGCCTCTTCGAGGCGGCGTACCCCGATTCGCTCAAGCGCCAGCAGTTCTGGAGCGGCCTGGTCCAGAGGCTCGAGTCCAAGCCCGGCGTGCGCGGGGTCGCGCTGACCAGCCGCCTGCCGGCGCTCGAGACGGGCACCGAGTACGTCGCGATAGAGGGCAAGGCGTACGCGACCGAGCGCGACTACCCCGAAGCACGGACCGCGGTCATCACGCCGAGTTACTTCCAGACCTTCGGCGCCGGCATCGCGCAGGGGCGCGACTTCACGACCGCGGATGACGGCGCGGCCCAGGCCGTCACCATCGTGAACCAGAGCTTCGCGGGCCGCTTCTTCCCGGGCGAGAGCGCCGTCGGGCGGCGCTTCCGTACCGGCCGGAAGGACTCGCAGGCGCCGTGGCTCAACGTCATCGGGGTGGTGCCGGACCTCAGCATGCACGGAACCGACAGCTCCACCTTCCAGGGCTTCTACGTCCCGCTAGCCCAGCGCGATGCGCGGTTCATCAGCGTCGCGATCCGGGCGCAGGGAGACCCGATGGCGATGGCGCCAATGGTTCGCGCCGAGGTCGCCGCGATGGATCCCGACCTCCCCATCTACTTCGTGATGACCGCGCAGCAGCAGATAGACCAGAACACCTGGTTCTACGGCGTCTTCGGCACGCTATTCATGGTCTTCGGCTTCGCGGCGCTCTTCCTGGCGACGGTCGGCGTCTACGGCGTGATGTCGTTCGCCGTCAGCCGTCGCACCCAGGAGGTGGGTGTGCGGATGGCGCTGGGCGCCGACGCCGGCGACGTGCTTCGCCTCTTCCTGAAGCAGGGCGCCATCCAGGTGGGTACGGGAGTGACGATAGGCCTCGGTCTCGCGTTCCTGCTGTCGCGGATGCTGCGCATCATCCTGTTCCGCGTGGAGCCGACCGACCCGGTGATGTTCGGCGCGATCACCATCGTCCTGGCGGCCACGGGCCTGCTGGCGTGCTTCATCCCCGCCCGTCGCGCGACGCGCGTGGATCCGATGGTGGCTCTCAGGTATGAGTGACTCGGTAGCGTTGCAGAGTTGCAGAGTTGCAGCGGTGGGCAGTAATTAGGCGTCGGGAGGGCAGACTGTCCCCGGTCGCCTGATACCTGGCAACCGCTGCAACTCTGCAACTCTCCAACCCTACGGACGCCTGATCCCCGACCATCTGGAGATCCCGCCTTGCGCATCCTCACCGGCACCAGCGGCTACAGCTACAAGGAATGGAAGGGCCACTTCTACCCTTCCGACCTCAAGGCCGACGAGATGCTCCGTTTCTACGGCGAGCGGCTCAAGACCGTCGAGATCAACAACACGTTCTATCGGATGCCGAAGGAGAAGGTGCTCCTCGACTGGGCCGCGCAGGTGCCCGACGGCTTCACCTTCGTCCTCAAGGCCTCGCGCCGCATCACCCACATCAAGCGTCTCAAGGAGGTCGGCGAGGAAGTGCGCTACCTCCTTCAGACGGCGAACGTCCTTGGCAGGAAGCTCGGCCCTACGCTCTTCCAGCTCCCACCGAACCTGAAGAAGGACCTGCCGCGCCTGACGGACTTCCTTGCGCTCATCCCGAAGACCTGGCGCGCGGCGATGGAATTCCGTCACGAGTCGTGGTTCGACGACGAGACGTACGCCGCGCTGCGTGCGCACGACGTCGCGCTCGTCTATTCGGATGAGGACGAGGAGAAGGAGCCGCCGTTCGTCTCCACGGCGAGCTGGGGCTACCTTCGCTTGCGGCGCGGGAACTACGATCTAGGGGAGTGGGCGAGGCGCGTGAAAGCTCAGCCCTGGAGCGACGCGTTCGTGTTCTTCAAACACGAGGAAGCGGGAGCCGGGCCGAAGATGGCGGCCGAGTTCGCCGACCTCACAGCTTGACACCGTCACCGGCATATTATTGCGTCACGTGGTTTGTCCCCGCGGCAATCGAAAGGTCATCGTGAGAAACCTTCTGATCCTCGTGATGGTAGCGTTCGCCTTCGTGGTGGTCGCGCCGCGGCCCGCACGCGCGCAGGCGACGCGAGCGGACTCGGCCGCCGTGCTGCTCGACGCCGCCAAGCAGCTGGAGGCCCAGGGCCAGCGCGCCGCGTCGCAGGCCCTCCTCGCGCAGCTGCTCCAGCGCTTCGCGGATACCCCGGCAGGGATGGAAGCGGCGCGCATGGTCGCGAGCCGCCCGGCCTCACCGGAGGGCAGCGGACGCTTCCGGCTGGTGGCCTTTGGCACGCTCTACGGCGCGTGGCTCGGCCTCGCGCTGCCGGCAGCGGCAGGGGCGGAAAGCTCGGCGCCGTACGGCGTCGGCCTGCTCGTCGGCGGCCCGGCGGGACTGATGCTGGCCAATGGGTACGCGCGGGCGCGGCAGCCCACGGCGGGCCAGGCGGATGCCATCGTACTCGGCGGGCGATGGGGGACGTGGCAAGGCCTGGGATGGCTCCTGGCCACCACCACCGACGTTGGCGACCGGGCACCGTTCCGAGCCATGGTCGCGGGCGGGGTCGGCGGGATCGTTGCCGGCCACCTCGTCGCGACCCGGCGCCGGCCGAGCGCGGGACAGGTCACCTTCGCCTCGCACGGGGCCGACTGGGGCACCTGGTTCGGCATCGTCGCCGTGGTGCTCGCCGACATCGAGGATGACGCCGCGTTCCGAACGATCCTCGCTGTCGGCGACGCCGGCCTGATCGCCGGGGCTCTGGGCGCGCCGCGGGACGTCAGCAGTGGCCGGGTGTGGCTGACCAGCGCGATCGGTATCGCCGGGGCAGCGGCGGGGTTCGGCATCGACCTCCTCGTGCAGCCCGACAACGACAAGATGGCCCTGCTCATCCCCGCGATCGGCAGCGCCGCAGGCCTCCTCTACGGCTGGCACGTCACCGACGACGTCGATGCCCGGCGTCGATCGCCGGCGTCGCCCGGCCGGCCGGGCGAGGCGGCGCTGCTGC
>JAUYOW010000226.1 GCA_030697825.1 Gemmatimonadales bacterium
CCGGTCCGGCGCGAGCCGGAAGCGCGCGGCGGAGGCAGTCGCGCGGGCCCTGCGCGAGGCCGCGTGGGAGGGGGAGCCCTAGCCCGGAATGCGTGGGTGGCGCCTTCCGCTCCTACTCAGCGCCGCCGTCCTGTTGGCGCAACTCGCGCGCCGCTCGCCGCTGATCGATGTAGTCTCGGGCGCATCCCCTGCCGACGTCCATCTCGCATACCCGGTCTGGCACTTCGTCTTCGCGCCCTTCACGCTGCTCGCCGACTGGCTCAACGGTGGCGGCACTGCGGACCTGAAAGGCTTCGGGGCGTGGGCGGTGGTCGCGTATGTCGTCGCTCGGCTGGTCGCTATCGCGCCACCGCGCGAGCGACCCAAGGAGCGGTCGCTGCCGCGAGAGGCCCTTGGCGCCGTGGTCTTTGCGGCGTGCGTCGCCGCGTTCATCGCGTGGGTCGCGTACCTGCCGCGCCCGATACCCCGGCTCGTCGCCGACGACCCAGACCTGCTGGTATTCGACCTCCACTCGCACACTTCGACTTCGCACGACGGCCGGCGGGGCTTCGTTGCCGCCGCGAACGCCGCCTGGCACGCGCGCGCCGGCTTCGACGCGGCGTTCGTAACGGACCACAACCGGCACGAGGCACAGACGCGCCGACGCACCGACGCACAGAGAGAGACGGCGCGACTCCTGGACGGCGAAGAGTTGTCGCTCCACGGCCTCCACTTGATCGTCCTGGGCAATAGGCGAGAGATCGACAACCGCGGGTTCAACCAGTCGTGGGATTCCACCGGCGCACTGATCCGCCGTCTCGCCTTCGACTCTTCGCCGCCTTCTTCTCTCCAACCGCCTTTTCTCATCGCCAGCCTGCCTGAGTACTGGCGCAAGCACTGGGGCGCGGACCTCGGCGACCTGGCGCGCTGGGGAGTGGGCGGCTTCGAGATCTGGACGACGTCCCCCAGGGCGATGGAATTCCCGCCCGACGCGCGACGCGCGATGGTCGTCCAGGCCCGCCTGCACTACGTCACGCTCTTCGGCGCAACGGACATGCACGGCCTGGGCAACACGGCGAGCGTTTGGAATGTGGCGCGGGTACCGGGCTGGCGCGCGATGAGCGACTCAGCACTGACGGCGGTGCTGCTGGCGACGTTCCGCGCGCGCGGCGCGGACGCGAACCAAGTGATCGCGCTCTCCCGATGGATGCCGTCATCGCGGTTGGGCCAGGCCGTGGCTGTGCCGGTGAACGCGGCGCTGGTCCTCGCGTCGGCATCGCTCCCGCACGCGGTGGCCCTGGTCGGATGGATCTGGCTGGTGGTGCTGCTGTTGAAGAGAAAGAAGCGTTGAAAGTTGAAGCGTTGAAAGGGCCCGGAGCAGACATCCCGGGCCCTTCAACGTTCTTTATCTCTTCAGCCTTCAACGTCTTTTCTACTTCAACCTCTTCCTAGACTAGAAGCCCGCCTCCTCCGTGCACCCCGCCGGCTCCGGGCTGCGCGGCGTGCACTCGTTGATGGGGAACGGCATCTTCGCAAACCGCCGGTGGGTTGCCAGGTCCTCAGTATGCGACCGATTCCCCCGCCCCCACCGCCCGCTCGGCCAGAATCCGTATTTGCTGAAGTGCTGGCCGTGGACTCGGTGGCTGGCCCCCACGCGAACGCCCTTCGACGGGCATGGGACGTGATTCGGGGCTCGCGCTCCATATTAGGAACAAGGCACGGTTCGCATGGTCGCCTGGTTTGTGCGATATCTCGCTCCGTGATGCCGCCTGTGCCACAGAACACGAGGTTGGAGCTGACAGCCTTTGGCCGCGCAATGGCCGCCCGGCGCGTACGGTCTTGCCGAGGTCGCCCAACGGCTGCGGACGGAGAACACCGCGACCGTGACTGACGAGCACCGCTGATGAGCTTCGGCCCACACGTCACCCGGCGGGATTTCCTAAATGGCGCGCTGCTCGGCATAGGCGGTGCGTTGCTCGGGTGCAGGCCCTCCCGTCAGATCGCGGAAGACGACGGTGCGGGAGCCAGCTGGTCCCTCGGTCAGGATTGGTACGGCTACGGCGGAGTCGGAGACTACCGCTTCTCCCACGGCAACACGCCGGACGCGGTGGAGACGGCGCATCGGCTGCGCGACCGCGGGTTCCCCTCCGGCTTCGATCGAGTGGAGAGCATCCAAGACCATGACCTTGCGATCGTCGGCGCCGGCGTCGCCGGACTGGGAGCGGCGCTGGAATACTCGAAGAAGAGGAGGGCCGGCCAGACCTGCCTGATGCTGGACGACCACCCGCTCTTCGGCGGCGAGGCCAAGGAGAACGAGTTCGACGTGGGTGGGGTCCGGCTGATCGGGCCGCAGGGCGCGAACGGCTTCTTCGTGCCCGGAGTCGTGAGCGATACGGAGGGGGCCTCCGGGGACCCCCGATACTATGCGGAGCTGGGTGTGCCGAGGGAGTTCCAGTTCCGCGACTGGCCACCGGCGGAAAAACCCCTTCGGTTCAGTCCCGACAACTACGAGTACCTGGTTCGGGGACTCCAGCAGCACACGAGCGTCGGGCACTTCTTCAGCACGGGCCCGCCAGAAGAGGGGACCTGGGCCATCGACATGTGGGAACGGCGCCTGGCCAACACGCCCCTCTCCGAGGCTGCCCGTGGGACGCTGCTCCAGTGGTACACGTCGGGCGCCACCCGGCGGTTCGCAACTGACGAGCAGGCGGTGCGTGCCCTCGACATCATGTCGTACCAGGAGTTCCTCGAGCGGGAGCTCCACCTGGGCCCGGAAGCCGCCCGTTATGCGGACCTGTTCCTGGCTTCCGCCTGCGGCCTGGGAAGCGATGCCGTCTCGGCCTACGTGGCCTACCAGCTCCCGATGCCGGCCCTCACCGAACCTCTGCCCCCGGACCTCAGACGGGTGTCCTTCCCCGGGGGCAATTCGGGCTTCGTCCGTTACTTCGTCAAACGGCTGATCCCGGACGCCATCGCCGGGACGGACAGCTTCGAGGACATCATCAGCGGTCGCATCAACCTCGATGCCCTCGATCGGACGGGACAGCCGCTCCGCGTGCGTCTGCGTTCCACCGTCCTCAGCGTGGAGCACGAGGGTGATCCCGCATCCTCCGGCACCGTGAAGGTCGTCTATACTCGCGATGGCCGGCTCCATGGGATCCGGGCCAGGGCGGTGATCATGGCCACGGGCGGGTGGATGAACCGGTACGTGGTGCGCGACATGCCACCGGAGTACCGCGAGGCGTACGGGCAATTCGTGCACGCGCCCTTCCTCGTGGCGAACGTCGCGCTCACCAACTGGCGCTTCCTGTACCGGCTCGGGATCACGGCCGCGATCTGGGACCGGGGCGAGGGCGATTTCGGGTATACCTGCAACATCAGGAACCCGATGCAGGTGGGCAGCTACCGGCCCCCGCTGGATCCGGACCAACCCACGATCCTGTCATTCTACACGCCCTTCCATCGTCCCGGACTGCCGGTGAGGGCGCAGACGACGCGGGGCCGCACGGAGCTCCTGAACACCTCCTATCCGGAGTTCGAGCGGAAGATCCACGCCCAGATGATGAAGCTGTTCGCGGCGTCCGGGTTCAATGCCGAGAGGGATGTGGCCGGGCTCATCCTGAACCGTTGGGGACACGCGTACTCGGTCCCCTATCCGGGTTTCTTCGGTGGCGCGTCGGGCAGGGCGCCGCGGGACGTCATTCGAAACCGCTATGGGCGGATCGCTTTTGCGCACTCAGAACTGGCTGGTTGGCAGCATTGGGGGACGGCCGCGGACGAGGGACGGCGAGCATTCAACCAGCTCGCGCATGCGATCTAGGGGCGCTCGACTCGCGGTGAGGCGCCCAGATCATACCCGGATGTCAGGGGATACGGTGGGGCGCGGTCTGGGCCCCCGCGCCCCCGCCACTCACGCGCGTTTTGCTAGACGGCCGAACCCCGAGGTTCGAACAGCGAACCCCGGGGCCCGGCACCCGAGCCCGGCCGCGCGTGGACCGGAACTCAGTAATTGAAGCGGAGCGAGACCCCCACAGTTCGCGGCTGGTTGGTCAGGTAACCCACGCGGCCGCGGGTTCCCCGCTCCCGGTCCAGGGCGAGCAAGGCCCGCTCGTCGGTCAGGTTATTGGCGAAGACCGCAACCTCCCAACCCTCGCGGATCAGGCCGACACGCAGGTTGAGGATACTGTAGGACGGCAGCTCCGGATCAAACGTGAACGTTGACTGGGTCAGGGGCCCGCCGATGGTGTTTGCCCCGAACGAGTTCAAGTCGACGGTACCGAAACCCGCGGCATGGTCGTCGATCGCCGTGAAGCGCGAGCCCACATGCTGGTAGCTGCCCGTGACGAACGCCCGCGACGCCGGACTCACCTGCCACTGATACGTGGCCGCGGAGGTCACCTGGATCTGCGGCACGCTGGGCAGGCGGTTGCCCGCCTCCATGCCGGATACCGGTTGCCCAGCGGAACTGATCGTGGACTTGAGCTCGGAGTTGTTGAGGCTTGCCGCAAAGGAAACGTCGAGGCCCTCGCTGGGGTTGGCCGTGACCTCCAGCTCCAGCCCCTGGCTACGGGCCTTCGGCACGTTGAAGATCAGCCGAGAGGAGCAGGAGCCCGCCGTGACGCTCAACTGGAGGTCGCGGATGTCCATGTAGAACGCGGACAGGTTGACGGCCGCGCGGCCGCCCGCCAGGCGTGACTTGAACCCCACTTCGTAGTTCCACGCCGTCTCGTCAGTCCAGGAGTCCCGGTTACCAAATGTCACCAGGTCCTCGGCCGTACACAGCGAAACGTTGAGGGGATCGTTGATCCCGCCCAGCCGGAACCCCAGCGAGGCCTGGGCGTTCAAGGTGAGATCGTCGGACGCCCTGTAGCTGGCGATGAAGCGAGGCGCCACGCCGTTGGCGTCGGCGGCACCGGGCTGCGATTGTGCGTTCCCGGCGCCGTCCTGGCCGAAGATACCGTCGAAGATCTGCTCGCGGTTCTCGTCGAAGTTGTAGTAGCGAAGGCCGCCGGTCAGGTCGAGCCGCGGACCCGCGGACACCGTAGCTTCGCCGAAGACGGCGTACTGCTTCAGTTCGTAGTCGAGCCGGGACCAGAACAGGTGATCCTGGGGGGAATACTGCCCCGTCGTAAAGCCGGCTGGGGCGCCAAGGATTGGCGCCGCGAGCGCGTCAAACCCTGAGACGAACAGGTCTTGGGCGTAGTGGCGATTGTTGTTGCTGTAGAAACCGCCCACGAGCCACCTGACGCGATTCGTTCCGCCGGACAGGCGCACTTCCTGGGTCCACACCTTGGAATTGGTGGAGTCGTTTAGCGGCGAGTCGAGCGTGTAGATCCCCTCCGCGAGGCCGATGCTGCCGCCGGTGATGCTGGAGGTCAGCGCCCCCGCATCCCGCACCACCAGGACGTCGCGGAAAGTGTAGGAGGTGATCGAGGTCAGGCTCACTCCGCCGAAGTCGTGTCGCAGGTTCAGGTCGGCGAGCAGGAACTCGTCGGTGAACGGCTCGTTGACCTGGGTGAAGAGCTGGCGCTCGCCCAGCGTCACCGCGGGCCGCGTGGTGGTGTACGGGTTGGCCAGGATGTTGAAGGCGTCGATGCGGTTCCAGCCGTCCATCCTTATCCGTTGGTAGACGACCCGCGGAGTGATGCTGAGGCGTTCGTTCGGGACGAAGCGGACGGCGGCCCGAAAGCCGGTCCGGTCGCCGCCGTTGACGTCGTTCTCGACTGCGAGGTTGGGCTGCACCGCATCCATGAATCCGCCGATCCGGTTGCCGTAGCCCGCCACACGCAAGGCCGCCCTGGGGCCGAGGGGCACGTTGAAGCCAAGCTTGGCGTTGCTGCCCGGGGCGCCGCCGTCGATCACGCTGACGCCCACCTCGCCGAAGGTGGCGTTCACGCCGAGCTCGGGCTGGTTGCTGATGTAGCGTACGGTGCCGACCGCGGAGCCGGCGCCGAACAGGGTGCCCTGGGGCCCGCGGAGCACCTCCACGCGGGAGATGTCGAACAGGTCCAGGTCCGGCGTGAACAACGAGAGGGAGACGGGCGCGTCGTCCAGATAGACGCCCACCTGCTCTTTGACCCCCGGCTGGTCCCGGGCGATCTGGCCGGAGGAGGCTCCGCGCATGGCGATCTGGCTTTGGCCGGGGCCGAGGTTCTGCACGCTGAACCCCGCCACGGTAGCCGCGACAGCCTCGATATTGTCCGCCCCACGGGCGCGCAGGAGCTCCTCGGAGGGGGCAGCGATGGAGAACGGCACTTCGATCAGCGTCTGCTCGCGGAGCATGGCAGTGACGGTGATCGGCGCCAGCATCAGAGTCTGCATCACGAATTCGAGCGAGACCTCCGCCCCTGCCGCGACCCGAACGTCCCTCTGGGA
This sequence comes from Gemmatimonadales bacterium, assembly GCA_030697825.1. NCBI lineage: Bacteria > Pseudomonadati > Gemmatimonadota > Gemmatimonadia > Gemmatimonadales > Gemmatimonadales bacterium. The sequence continues at coordinate 6,355 of JAUYOW010000226.1, forward strand.
CACCGCCCGCAGACCGGGCACCGCCGCAGAGACGGTGTAGGAGCCAGGCGCGAGGTTGATGATGAGGAAAGTGCCGTCGGCGGCCGTGGCCGTGCGGCTGGAAGCGCTCGTGCCCTGGTTCGTGGCCCTGACCGTGGCTCCTGACAGTGCGCCGGAATGGCCGTCGCGCACCACGCCCCTGATCCGGCCGGTCTGGGCATTCGCGGGGACGCCGTACAGGGCTGCGGCAAGTGCGGCGAATGTCACGAACCGACTTCGATGGCTGAACATAGGATTCTCCTGCTCGAAGCGTGGGCCCACAGTACGAATGGAGTAGCTTGGAAGCTTGAATACGGCTCTTTCAAAACCCTGTCAAGGCCTTGCCCTCGTGCCGCGGGGCCCGAGGCCGTCGCAACCGCCCCCGGCCGAACAGGGCCAAGACGCGCCATACATGGCATATGGGTTCGGCTATTCAAATACGGCGCCCGGGAGGAGTTGTCAAGACTTGACGAAGGCCGCTCACTGCCCCTCAACGCACGGTGCCGCGGATACCGTGACCTCAGCCGGATCGAAGTGGGCGCGCAGGTCCACGAACATGGCTCCGTCGGAGAGGGGAACGAGCTGGGGATGCTCGACGGCGTCGAAACCGCGCTGCAGGGACACGCACGACTGAGCGCTCAGCCAGGGGAAGCGCAGCGCCAGTCGCACCCGGTGCAGGGCGCCGACCCGGATAGTCGCGGCGCGGTCTGCCGGCCGATACCTGACACTCAGCGAGTCGCTTCCGAGCCGCCACCCATCGAGCCGCCACACGAATTCGTCCGCGATGCCGTCCACCCGTGGCCCGACCTCGACGCGGTCGAGGTGCTCGTCCACGCCGAACAGGCCCCGCGCGACCCGATCCAGTAGCCCGCCCGCCGCGGCCATCGAGAGGCCGTTGGTGTCGGCCCGCCCCGAGGGGCGCCCGTACTGGGTGCGGATCGTGCGCCCCGCCTCCTCCACCAGGGCCCGCCAGCCGGGCCCGGCAGCCGGGGCAGGAAGCGAAGAGCGGAGCCTCGCGGCCTCGGAGCGCCACACTCCGGCATTCTCTCCCCCGGGTAGCCTCCAGCGCCCCGCAGCCTCGTCTTCCAGCTCCGCGAGCCTCTCCAGCGCCTCGGCGCGCAGCTCCGAGCCCTCCGAAGCCGCCTCCCGCGCCGTCGGGGCGATCGCGCGCAGGCCCGGCAGCTCCGTTACGAGCCAGACGCTGTCGCGCGTGGCGCGGTAGCAGGAGTAGCCGGTAAGTATCCTCCACGCCGCTCCCTCGCCGTTCGAGGGAACCGTGGAGCTGTCCACCCACAGATACCGGCCGCGCGTGTCCACGCGCACGGCTATGGCGCCCGTCGGAGCGGCATGACGCCCGAAAAGCTGGTATTGCCCGCACCCACTGCCCGCGTCGCCGAGCTGGAGCGCGATTCCGCCGGCGCGCCAGCCGTCGGACACCCGCGCGCCCAGGAAGCCGTCCGAGCCTGAGGGAACGGCGCGGTAACCCCCGAGCCGGTCCCAGTCCAGCATCGGGCGGGCGGCGGCGAAGAGATGCTCGAGCGCCAGGTCCAGGTCGCCCGACGGCGTACGCACGCGCGGCGGCGCCTGCGCTCCGGCCGGCTCGCTATCCGCGGATGCCGAAAGTGCGGCCTGAGCAGCCTCCTCCTCAGTGGCGCCCACGCCGAAGATCATTTCGGCGCGCGCCGTGGCCCCGGCGCCGCGCACTGGATCGATCACCAGGACCAGCTTGCCCACGGCCCGTCGCTCCCGCCCGACTTCTTCCCCGAAGCGCCGGAAGAGCACCACCGACGTGAGGTCGGTACGGAGCGTGCCACGAGTGCCGCGACCCAACCCCATGGCCACCACCGTACCTGCGACGCTGGTGTCGGTGAGGAACGCCAAACCCAGCCGGTCGTCAATGCGGATCCGGTCGCGCACCCCGTAGCCTGCCGTACGCCAATAGTGCTCGTACAGGTCCGCGGGTTCGATGGAGACGACGAACCCGCGACCGAAAGGCCAGCTGCGGGCCGCGATCACCAAGCGCCCGCCCGAAGCCGTCCGCGCGCCTCGCGGCTCGATGGCGATGGGCGAGCGCGAGCCGGCGTCAGCCACCAGCAGCGTCACCTGCCCGTCCCCTCCGAAGCGCACGCTGTCGGCGAAGCCGGCGTCTTCCGGCGCACGGGCGCCGGCCGCTACGCCCTCGATTCGCACCGTGCCGGTGAACGTCACGGGGTTGATCGTGAGGTCCCGCAACACCAGCCCGCCCGCCGCGGTGTCCACCGTCACGAAAAACTGGAAGTGCGGGAGCAGCACGCCCGTGGGACGGAAGGAAGGGTTGGCGACGACGGTGATGCTCGGGGCCGGCTGCTGGGCGGCGAGACGGGCCGACAGGCACCCGCACAGGAGGAAGGGGACCGCGAGGCGGCGCATGGGACAGGATACCGAGGATGCAGCGGACTTGCCAGCGGTACACCGGGCCGCCACATTCGCGCTATCTCCGTCCATGGGCTGACGCCATGCCTTTGCCTTTCATCATTCTCGTCGTCGTCATCGTCATCGTCCTTTTCTGGGCCATCGGCGCGCGCAACGGCCTCGTCACCCTCAAGAACGACACGCTGAACGGGTGGAAGCAGATCGACGTGCAACTCAAGCGGCGGCACGACCTCATCCCCAACCTGGTCAACACCATCAGGGGCTCGATGGAGTTCGAGAAGGAGACCCTGGACGCGGTGATCTCCGCCCGGTCGCGGGCGATGCAGGGCGGCGGGGGCGTGAAGGATACCGCCGCGGCGGAGGGTGCCCTCACCGGCGCATTGGGCAAGCTCTTCGTGGTGATGGAGCAGTACCCCGACCTCAAGTCGTCGCAGAACGTGCGCGACCTCCAGGAGGAGCTGTCGTCCACCGAGAACAAGATCGCGTTCTCGCGGCAGTTCTACAACGACGTGGCGACCAAGTACAACACCAGGCAGCAGCTCTTCCCGACCAACCTGGTCGTGGGGTGGGCCAGCGCTTCGCCCGCCGAGCTGTGGGAGATCGAGGACGCCGCCGAGCGCGCGGTGCCGCAGGTGGACCTCTCGATGGGGAAGAAGCCGCCGGCGTCGTGACCGAGACGCTGAACCTCCTCGAGCAGCAGGCGCGGAACCGCCGCCAGACGACGCTGTGGCTGCTGCTCTTCATCCTCTTCTTCGCCTGGCTCGGCTTCGGCGGGGACGCCGTGCTGTACTTCGGCTCCATGGACCAGTTCGGCGCCGCGCACTACTCCGTCCCGTGGATCGGAATCGTCGTGACGCTGATCGCCGCCATCGTGGCGTGGAACTCGTGGGCGCGCGGGCCGAAGCAGGTCCTCTGGGCCGCGGGCGGCGTCGAGCTGACGAACCCGCGGTCGCACGAGGAGAAGCAGCTCCTCAACGTGGTCGAGGAAATGGCGATCGCGGCGGGGCTTCCGAGGCCGAAGGTCTATATCGTCGAAGACGCCGACCCCAACGCGTTCGCCACGGGCCACGGGCCGGAGTCGGCCTGCATCGCCGTCACGCGCGGGCTGCTCTCGGCGCTCAACCGCGAGGAGCTCCAGGCCGTGGTCGCGCACGAGATGGGGCACGTTCGCAACCTCGATGTGCGCCTGATGACCCTGATCGCGGCGCTGGTGGGAGTGGTAGTCATCCTGTCTGACGGGATGGGTCGCATCTTCCGCGGCGGCGGCGGGCGGTTGATAGGCGGGCGCGGCCGCAAGGGCGGCGCCGGTGGCGCGATCGCGATCGTGCTCCTGGTGCTCTGGGTCGTCACGCTGATCCTGGCGCCGATCATCACCCGCTTCATGGCGATGGCGGTCTCCCGCAACCGCGAGTACCTGGCCGACGCGACCGGCGCGGAGTTGACGCGAAATCCCGCCGCGCTCGCCTCCGCCCTTCAGAAGATCGAGTCGGCCGCGGCTCCGACCGCGTC
>JAUYOW010000227.1 GCA_030697825.1 Gemmatimonadales bacterium
CGAGCTGCTCGCCGCCGGCCAGACCGGCCTCTCCACCGCGTTCGATCTTCCCACGCAGATGGGCTACGACTCCGACCACCCGCTCGCGGAGGGGGAAGTGGGTCGCGCCGGCGTCGCGATCAACACGGTGGACGACCTGGCACGCGTCTTCGAAGGGATCCCGCTCGACCAGGTCACCACCTCGATGACCATCAACGCCACCGCGCCGATCCTCCTCGCCATGTATCTCGTGGTCGGGGAAGAGCAGGGCGTCGCTTGGGAGAAGCTCGGCGGGACGATCCAGAACGACGTGCTCAAGGAGTACATCGCGCGCGGCACGTACATCTTCCCACCGGAGCCGAGCCTGCGCCTCGTCACCGACGTCTTCCGGTTCGTGGTGGAGCGGAAGCTCGACTTCAACCCCATCTCGGTGAGCGGCTACCACATGCGCGAGGCCGGCGCTACGGCCGTTCAGGAGTTGGCGTTCACTTTCGCCGACGCTCTCGAGTACCTGCGGCGCGCCAAGCGCGCGGGCCTGGACATCGACGCGCTCGCGCCGCGCATCTCGTTCTTCTTCGCCGCATGGAACGACCTGTTCGAGGAAGTGGCGAAGTTCCGCGCGGCGCGCCGCCTCTGGGCCACGCTCCTCAGGGAAGAGTTCGGCGCCGGCGATGCTGCCTGCCGGCTCCGCTTCCACACCCAGACCGCCGGCTCCGCGCTCACCGCGCAGCAGCCGCTCGTCAACGTGGTGCGGGTGAGCGTCCAAGCGCTCGCCGCTATCCTCGGCGGTACGCAGTCGCTCCATACCAACTCGTACGACGAGGCGCTGGCGCTCCCCACCCCCGATTCCGCGCGCCTCGCGCTCCGGACCCAGCAGGTGTTGGCGTTCGAGTCCGGCGCCACCCGCACCACCGATCCGCTAGCGGGCAGCTTTTACGTGGAGGCGCTCACCGCCCAAGTCGAGGAGAAGGCGCGCGCTTTGCTCGCGGAGGTCGAGCGCCGCGGCGGCGCGGCCAAGGCCATCGCCGACGGGTTCATTCAGGCGGAGATCCATCGCTCGGCATATGCCGCTCAGCAGGCCATCGAGCGCGGTGAAGAGGTCGTGGTGGGCGTGAACCGGTTCACCGACGACGCGCCGGCGACGCCGCCTCACCCGCCGGACTACTCGGCGCTCGCGGCCAAGCAGATCGCACGCCTGAATGCGGGCCGTGCTTCACGCGATCGAAGCCGTACGGCGCGCACCCTCGAGGCCGTGCGCGCGGCCGCCACTTCGCCCGCGGCCCCATTGATGGAGCCGATCCTCGAAGCGGTCCGGGCCCGCGTCACGCTCGGCGAGATCTCGGCGGCCATGGAAAGCGTGTGGGGACGCCACGGCAGCGGCTTGACTTCGGCCTCGCAAGTCGGCTAACCTTAAGCCTCACTTTGCATTAGCCAGCCGAGAGCCATGCCGACTTACGAGTACAAGTGCCCGAAGTGCAGGAACAAGTTCGACGAGTCCCAGAAGATGACGGCCAAGCCCGTCGCCAAGTGCCCCAAGTGCGGCGCGAAGGCGGAGCGCCAGATGTCGGCCGGGGCCGGTCTCGTCTTCAAGGGCTCCGGCTTCTACTTGACGGACTACGGCCGCGCCGGGCAGAAGGCGAAGCAGCAGGAGAGCGGCGACAAGTCGTCCGGCGAGAAGAAGTCGTCGGGCGAGACCAAGTCGTCGGGCGAGAAGAAGCCCGACACTGTCGGTAGCGACAAGCCCGTTCCCACCCCCAAGTCCAAGCCGAAAGACGACTAGTGGCGGCCCAGGAGGCGATCCGGGCCGAGTTGGCGCGGGTCGCGGCGATGCTCGGGGCCCCGGCGAGCGTCGTCGTGGAGCTGGAGACGCCGCGCGAGAAGTCGCACGGGGACCTCGCCACGAACCTCGCGATGACGCTGTCCAAGCCGCTCCGCGCCGCTCCGCGGCAGATCGCGGAGAAGATCGTCGCGGCGCTCGCGCTCCCTCCGGGAGTAGTCGCCGCGGTCGAGATCGCCGGCCCCGGGTTCATCAACTTCCGCCTCGCGACCGGTCAGCTGGCCGAAACGGTCAGGGAGATCCTCGCTCAGGGGCGCGAGTTCGGCCGCACCCCCCCAGCGAACACGCTCAAAGTCAACGTCGAGTTCGTTAGTGCCAACCCGACTGGCCCGCTTCATGTCGCTCACGGCCGGGGGGCCGCGCTCGGGGACTGCGTGGCCCGGTTGCTCGAGTGGCTCGGGCACCAGGTGACGCGCGAGTTCTACGTCAACGACGGCGGCTCCCAGATCCAGCGCCTCGGCGAGTCGCTGTGGGCGCGCGTGCAGCAGAAGGTGGGTCGCGAAGCGGCGATCCCGGAGCAGGGTTATCAGGGCGCGTATCTCGTCGAGCTGGCCGAGCGGTTGGTCGGGCTGTATGGCGCCGCCTTCGCCGACAAGGCGCCGGCCGAGGGTGTCGAGGCGTGCCGGGCCGTCGCGATAGAGGCGATGAAAGCCGAGCAGCGGGAGACGCTCGAACAGTTCCGGGTGAGGTTCGACGTCTTTTTCGACGAGAGCAGGCTATACGCGGAGCAGGCGATCGAGAGGACACTGGAGTCGCTGAAGAAGCACCGCGTTGTCTTCGAGGAGGATGGCGCGCTCTGGCTCCGCACCACCGCTCACGGCGACGACAAGGACCACGTGCTGCGGAAGTCCGACGGAAGCTACACGTACTTCCTGCCCGACATCGCGTATCACCAGGACAAGGCAGAGCGCGGCTTCGATCGCGCCATCGATGTCTGGGGCGCCGACCATCACGGCTACGTGCCACGGGTGCGCGCCGCCATGATGGCCCTGGGTCACGGCGAGCACTTCTTCGAGGCGCTCATCGTACAGCTCGTCTCCGTGCTGCGCCACGGGGAGGAAGTGCGCATGTCCAAGCGCGCGGGAGATTTCGTCGCGTTGCGGGACCTGGTGGAGGAGGT
>JAUYOW010000228.1 GCA_030697825.1 Gemmatimonadales bacterium
GGACCGCCTGGCCCAGTACATCGCCATCGCCACCACCGAATGGCTCGACTGGCTCGGCATCTTCGGCGAGCCGATCGCACGCAACTTTCTTCATTCCGGTGCCGTGAGCGATCGTTTCTTCACGCTGCTCGTGTTCCTGCACATCGGTGTGCCGTTGTTCCTGCTGGCCTTTACTTACGTGCACGTGGCGCGCATCAGTCGTCCCAAAACGAGCCCGCCGCGGACACTTATTTTTGGCACGAGCGCGGCACTGCTGGCGCTGGCGTTCTTCAGGCCGGCGCTGAGCCAGGGGCCGGCCGATCTCGACACCGTGACGGCGAACGTCGCGCTCGACTGGTTTTATTTGCAGCTCTATCCGCTCCTGGACCGCCTCGGGCACGGGCCGGTGTGGGCGCTCGTGGGCGGTATCACGCTGCTGTTCGCGGCACTGCCGTGGCTCGGACGCCGGCAACGTGAAGCCGTGGCGGTGGTGGAGCCGTCGAACTGCAACGGCTGTGGCCGTTGCTTCGCCGACTGCCCGTTCGGCGCCGTGGTGATGCGCCTGCATCCCGACAAGCCCGGGCACGAGCTGGCGGTCGTGGAGCCGGACCTGTGCGCGGCCTGTGGCATCTGCGCCGGCGCCTGCCCCTCGTCCACGCCGTTCCGCTCCCTATCCGAACTCGTCACCGGCATCGACATGCCGCAGCGCTCGGTGCATGCGCTGCGCGCCGAGCTCGATGCCGCGCTCGCCGGGCTCACGGGCGAGGCCGGGGTTGTCGTATTCGGCTGCGACCGCGCCGCCGACGTGCAGAAATTACGCGGTCCCGGCGTGGCGACCGTGAGCCTGATGTGTGCCGCGCAATTGCCGCCGTCGTTCGTCGACTACGCGCTACGCGACGGGCGCGCCGATGGCGTGCTGGTCACCGGGTGCCGCGCCGGCGACTGCTGGTTCCGCTTCGGTGACGCCTGGATCGAGCAGCGCTTCCACGGCGCACGCGAGCCGCACCTGCGCACGCACGCCGCGCGCGCGCGGGTGCGCGTGGCCTGGGCCGGGGCCACGGACCTCGCGGCGCTACGCGCCGAACTTGCACGCTATCGCGAATCGCTGCGTCAGCTAGCGCCACCGGCAGTCGCCACGGAACCGCAACCCCGGAGCGCCGCC
>JAUYOW010000229.1 GCA_030697825.1 Gemmatimonadales bacterium
GCCGGCGGAGCGGGCGCTCCTGGTGGGCGCTCCCCGGAAGGGCAGCCGCGACGCCCAGCAGGTTGAAGAGCATCTGGACGAGCTGGCGCAGCTGGAGTACCTGCTGCCGCGCCTGACGAGGATGTGGGCGCACCTCTCGCGCATCCGCGGCGGCATCGGGCTCAGGGGCCCCGGCGAAACGCAGCTCGAACGGATCGTCGAATGATCCGGAAGAAGATCGGCGTGCTCGGAGGCGGCAGCGGCGGACGTGCTGATCCACGTGGTGGACGTTTCGCACCCGGCGTGCGCTCACTGGTGGACTGTCCGCTCAGTGTTCCCCGGCCCGCCGTTCCTGCCGGAGGGCCTCCAACTCCGCGCGGAGCGGCGCCCAGTACTCTTTATCCGCGGCACGCTCCCGCCTCTGCTCGGCCTGGAGCTCCTGGTCGACCCGGTCCGGATCGCCCTCCACTGCACGCTCGACGGCGAGTCGCTGTTGCGCGGTGACGCGTGCCTCGTCCGGGAACGCCGACGCACACTCGACGAGCAGCTCCGGAGTCCGCAGCTCGCGCAACCAGAACGCGACGTGCTCTGCCGTTGGTTGGTCGCGCGCGCCAAAATAGCTGGCCTCCACCAGGCGGCGGATCATCGGCCAGTCCTGGTCGCGCTGGGTCTTCTTTGCCGCGACGAGGTCAGGGAGCGCGAGCAGATCCACCTGGAGCGGCGGGTCGGCGTCCGCCGGAAGCGACAACGTCGTGCGGCGCGTCCAGAGCGCCGGGAACGCGTCCACTCCGCGCATGCGCGCCATCACATCGATGCGGAGTCCGCCCACGTCGTTGCGGCCGCAACGGAAGTGCACCGCGTGACCCCGCTCCAGGTATGGTGCCTCGAAGGGCGGCACGGCCGTGACCGCCGCCTCCAGCTCCTGGAGGGCGTTGGAGAGTCGGGAGAGGTTCTCCGTGTCGGCGATGATTGCCAAGTCGATGTCGCGGCTAAACTCCGCTGCGCCGTACAGGATGCACGCCTGACCGCCCATGACCAGGCTCGCTACCCCGTGCGTCCTCGTCACGGAAAGGACTCTGTGAATCGGGCTCGGGATCAAGCGACCCTCCGAGGGCGAGAAAGGTGCTCCACAGGCGGCTGCTCTCGATCCAGCGCTCCGCCGGGCTCAGCCGAAGCCAATCCACCCATTCCGGCTCGCAGATGTCCTCCGGCCGGACGGGCTCGGATGTCTCCTCGGGTCGTGGGCGCATGCCGCGAATATACCAGCGCCCGAGCGGCCACGCCCGCCAGTCCGGGAGGCGCACATCCCGCGGGAGTACCTCCCAGGGCCATCCTGCGCTCCCTTGACGTTCCCTTGACGCCGGGGTCTTAGCCTTGTCAGCGCGCCAAGTGATCGAGGTCCGGCCGCCGGCGGAGCGGGCGCTCCTGGTGGGCGCTCCCCGGAAGGGCAGCCGCGACGCCCAGGAGGTCGAAGAGCATCTGGACGAGCTGGCCCGGCTGACGGACACCGCCGGGGCCGAGGTCGTGGGGCGGGTGATGCAGATCATTGCGGCGCCCACGCCGGAGTTCTATATCGGGCGGGGAAAGGTGGAGGAGGTCGGGCGGCGCATGGTGGAGCTGGGCGCGACGCTCGCGATCTTCGACCAGGAGCTGTCGCCCCGCCAGGGCAAGCATCTCGAGGACGCGCTGAAGACCCGGGTGATGGACCGGACCGAGTTGATCCTCGACATCTTCGCGCACCGGGCGCGCAGCAAGGAAGCGCGGATGCAGGTCGAGCTGGCGCAGCTGGAGTACCTGCTGCCGCGCCTGACGAGGATGTGGGCGCACCTTTCGCGCATCCGCGGCGGCATCGGGCTCAGAGGCCCCGGCGAAACACAGCTCGAATCGGATCGTCGAATGATCCGGAGGAAGATCGGCGTGCTCAAGGAGAAACTCGGCCATGTGGCCGAGCATCGCGGCCGGATGCGGCAGCGGAGCCGGGAGCGCGGGGTACTGAGGGTGGCGCTGGTCGGGTATACCAATGCCGGCAAGTCCAGTCTGCTCAATGCGTTGACCCAGACCCATGCGCACGTCGAGGATCGGCTCTTCGCCACCCTTGA
>JAUYOW010000230.1 GCA_030697825.1 Gemmatimonadales bacterium
TTTCCGGCAGGTGGGGGACTAGCGCGACGGGCGCGAGGGTGACGGGACCGCGCCGAGGCGAGCACTAACGGGGCGCAGCCCGGCGCGGCTCCCGTCACCCGAGCGCGCCGCCGCGGAGAGCAACAACATGATCATCGCGAACGAGCACCGCACGGCGAGCGCGTCCGCCACGATCCGCGCGCCGTATGACGGCGCCGAGGTGGGCACCCACCACCTCGCTAGCACGGCCGACATGGACGCCGCCGTCACCGCGAACCTCGCCGCGGCCCCGGCCTGCCGGAAGCTGCCTGCCTACGAGCGGGCGGCGTGCCTGCGACGCATCGCCGACGGGCTCGAAGCGCGCCGCGCGACGTTCGGGAACCTGCTGGCGCGCGAAGCCGGCAAACCCATCACCCAGGCCAACCTCGAGCTCGACCGCGCGATCTTCGTCTTTCGCGACGCGGCCGAGGAAGCCACCCGCATGGTCGGCGACGTGATGCCGCTCGACGTGCTCCCCGCCGGCAAGGGACGCATCGGTCTCACCCGCCGCGTCCCGCTCTCACCGGTAGCTGCCATCACGCCGTTCAACTTCCCCGTGCTGCTCGCCGCCCACAAGATCGCGCCGGCGATGGCGTGCGGCGCGGCGCTCACGCTCAAGCCGCCCCCGCAGGATCCGCGTTCCCCCCTCAGGCTCGGCGACCTGGTGGCCGAGTCCGGCTACCCGGCCGGCGGCATCAACATCGTGCCGTGCGAACTCGCGGTTGCCGAGCACCTGGTGCACGACGAGCGGGTGCGGATGATCAGCTTCACGGGTAGCGCGCGCGCCGGTTGGACGATACGGGCGGCGGCCGGGACCAAGCGCGTCGCGCTCGAGCTGGGAGGCAACGCGGGCGTGATCGTCGAGCCCGACGCCGACCTGGAGCGCGCGGTGGAGCGCTGCGCCGTGGGCGGGTACAGCTACGCGGGCCAGTCGTGCATCTCGGTGCAACGCATCCTGGTGCACCAGCAGGTCTTCGACCTGTTCCTCGAGCGCTTCGTCGCGCGGGTGCGCACGCTCGCCGTCGGCGATCCACTCGATCCCGCGACCGACGTCGGCCCGCTCATCAGCGAGGACGCGGCCAGGCGCGCCGAATCGTGGATCGTCGCGGCCGTCGGCCAGGGCGCGCGAGTGATGACGGGGGGTGCGCGACGCGGCAACCTCCTCGTGCCCACGGTGCTCACCGGCACGCGGCCGGACCAGCAGGTGAACTGCGAAGAGGTGTTCGCGCCCGTCACGACGGTGACGGCGTACCGCGACTTCGATGATGCGCTGGCACGCGTCAACGACACGCCGTACGGCCTCCAGGCCGGGGTCTTCACGCGCGACGTCGGCAAGCTGATGCGCGCGTGGGACCGGCTGGACGTCGGCGGCGTCATGGGCAACGAGGTCCCTGCCTGGCGCGTGGACCGCATGCCTTACGGCGGCGCGAAGGCGAGCGGCCTTGGCCGTGAGGGAGTGCGATACGCGATCGACGAGATGACGGAGCTGCGGCTCCTCACCCTTCACAGCGAGTGAGGCGATGGATACCGAGCGGAAAACGCCGTGGTGGGCCCGGACGATCGCCACCATCGGGTTCGAGCAGATGGCGCACCGGCCGCCGCTCCCCAAGCGGTGGGCCTTCTACTGCGTCGTCGCCTACCTCGTCCCCATCGTGGTGCTTGAAGCCGTGCCGGAGGGAACGTGGACCTACAAGGAGCTGTCGTGGCTCACGACGCTCGCGCCGGCGTTCATCCTCTCGCTCCACTACGGCATGCTCGGCTCGCTGGCGGGCCTGGTGGCGGGCACGCTGCTGTACATCGCCGTCCAGCTCGTCCTCCAGC
>JAUYOW010000231.1 GCA_030697825.1 Gemmatimonadales bacterium
GCGCGTGTCCGCCAGGTATCTCATGGAGGACGCCAGCACCGCGGAGTGCCCCATCAGCGCGAGACCGGCGGGAATGAAGTGCACCGACGACACGACGTTCACGAGGGCCGAGAACGCGTTGCCCAGGGCGGCGCCGCGCGCGCTGGCGGGGAACAGCAGGAATTCGGCCGCGGACGTCCCGTAGGGCGTGTTGTCCGCGGGAAGTTTCACGGGCTCCTGGGCGCGCGCCTGGCCGCCCACCGTCGCGATGGTCATCGCCAGCACGAGGCTGGCCCTCACACTCCGCTTGCTCATGCGAACCTCCGCGAGGGCCGGGGCGGGGCCCCGGCCCTTGCCGGTGTGATTACTGGGCATTGTTCACCACCGTGAAACGGCCGATCTTCCGGCGGCCGTCCGGCGTCTCGACGTGATAGAAGTACACGCCGCTTGCGACGAACTGGTTGTTCCGGTTGCGCATGTTCCAGACCGCCGCCCCACCGCCGGTGTTGTCGTTGTGCGACACGATGTTCACCAGCACGCCGCTCAGGCTGTAGATCCGGATGATCGCCTGCGCGGGCAGGTTGACGAACTGTAGCACCTTCGTCGTCGAAGAAATCTCGAGCGCGTTAGTGACGTAGTACGGATCCGGCACCGTGTGCACGCGTTCGAGGGCCTCGGCCGTGGTGGTGGACGCGTCGAGCGTGGAGCCCGAGTACGTGATCCGCGCCCTCAGGCCGGGAATCGCCGCCAGGCGCACGTCCTCGTCGAATCCATAGGACCCGGCGCGGCCGGTGATGAAGCCAGTGTAGGTACGGTAGTTCCACACCGTGCCGGCGGAGGGCAGCGCCGCCATCCGCATCAGCGTGAAGTAGCCGGCCAGGTAGAAGATGAAGCCGTTCCCGTTCGTCGTCATCGACGCGGTGCCGGCGTTGGTGCCGGACCGGAACGCCACCGGGCTCAGAATGGCGTGGTCCATCAGGAAGGCGTTCTGCGCCTCGGGCAGCAGACCGCCGCGGTCGCACGCCACGTTCGAGCCCGCCGTGAG
>JAUYOW010000232.1 GCA_030697825.1 Gemmatimonadales bacterium
TCGTCCATCGCTGCGTCGTCGATGCTCATCTCGTACTTGAACCCGGAGCAGCCGCCCGGCACCACGCCCACCCGGAGGCCGCCGGTCTCCGCCGGAACATCCTCGGCCGCGATGAACTCTCTCACCTTCGCCAGCGCCGCCGGCGTGAGGCGAAGGGTGATGGCCTGCTCATTGGTCGTCGCCATGTGCTCCTCCGCGAACGTCACGCCTGAAACCTAGGCACGGCGTCGAGCCAGGTCAACGTCGCGGTTCCTTTGGCAGTTGCGCCCACACGTCGTTCAAGACGATCTCCAGCTCCGGTGCGTCGGGCGTCACGCGCCACCGCAGCACGTCCGTCACCGATTCCGGCGCTTCGTCCTTCGGGTGCCAGACCTCGACGACGCGGCGGTCGGCATCCACGACCCAGTACGTGGCGACGCGATTCTCCTGGTACACGCCACGCTTCACCACCCGGTCGCCGCGCGTGCTCGAGGGCGAGAGCACCTCGATCACGAGCCTCAACGTCTTGTAGGTGCGCCAGTCCGTCGAGACCTCTTCCGGCACCACGACGAGTATGTCTGGCTGGACCCAGACATCATCGCCCCAGAAGATGTCCGCCGGACCGGAGAAAAGGGTGCGCTCCAGCCCCAGGGGCTTGAGGTACTCGGCGAGGCGAACGAGCAACCGCGTCACGACGCCCTGGTGTACGGCCCGCGGCGCCGGGGTCACGAGCAGTTCCCCGTGCACGACCTCGTAGCGGTTGCCGTCGTCGGGGAGGGCGAGCGCCTCAGCGACCGTGTAGCGTCGGACCTCGGGCAGAACGGGCATGGCCATAGTATTCGGCCTCGGTGGGTAGCGGCGCAAGGGCGAGACACTCCCTAAGATGGTGCCGCATCTCGGCTATCATGGTATCGGATCTGATGCAGGCCGGTACGGAAAAACGCGTTCAGGCCGCTTCTGGCCGCAGGATAACCACGACCAACGGAGCGGACCGGAGTGCCGCTCGGAGCCGGCGGGCCAGACCGCGGGTTAGGGATGGATCATCCATGATGTGAATGATAATCATTCACGACGTGAATTGTCCGCCGCCGGGTTGCGGCGCCTACCTTCTCCCCCCGATCTCCACGGCGGCCAGGTCAGCAACCCGGCGCCGCACCTCGAAGATCTGCGTGTTCTCTCTCGTGGGGTGCACCCGGTTCGTCAGCAGGATCACGAACAGGTCCTGATCCGGGTCCATCCAGATGGATGTCCCCGTGAACCCCGTGTGCCCGAAGGCGTGCGGGCCCAGCCGCGTGCCCGCGCTGTTCAGTCCGTCGGGGGTGTCCCAGCCTAACGCACGCGAGGAGAACGCCGAGTCCTGGCGCCGCGTGAACGCCGCGATGGTCTCGGCGCGCACGAACCCGATCTCCACGTCACGCTCGCTCGCCGCACCCGCGAAGCCGGGTCCGTGCGCGCCCATGACCAGCGCACGACTCGACGCGCGCGAGCTGGGGAACGTCCCTCCGCGCAGCATCATCTGCGCGAACCTCACCAGGTCCGGCGCGGTGCCGAACAGCCCGGCGTGTCCCGACACGCCCCCCATCGCGTAGGCGTTCTCGTCGTGGACCACCCCGTGCACCAGCCGGTGGCGGTACGTGGTGTCCATCTCCGTGGGCGCGATCCTCGGGAGCCAGCTCGGCGGCGGCCGGTAGCGCATGTGGCGCATCCCGAGCGGCTGGAACAACAGGCGCTGGACGTACCGATCGAGCCGCTCGCCAGTCATCGTCTCCACCATGTTCGTCAGAATGATCGCGCCGACGTCCGAATAGACCATCCGCGTGCCGGTGGGGTTCTCGATGGGCTCGTGCGCCGCGCGGTCGAAGATGTCTCCGCGCGTGCCAGCCTGCTGGAAGTACGGCTTCCACGCGGGAAGGCCCGAGCTGTGCGTCAGTAGGTGCCGTACGGTGATGGTGGAGTCGTGGGTGTAGCCGAACAGCTGCACGTACCCACGCACCGGCGCATCGAGGTCAACGCGCCCGTTCTCCACCAGCATCATGATCGCGGTCGTGAGCCCGACCACCTTCGTGAGCGATGCGAGGTCGTACACGGTGCGC
Source organism: Gemmatimonadales bacterium (assembly GCA_030697825.1). Classification (NCBI taxonomy): domain Bacteria; kingdom Pseudomonadati; phylum Gemmatimonadota; class Gemmatimonadia; order Gemmatimonadales; species Gemmatimonadales bacterium. Next base: position 2,073 of record JAUYOW010000232.1, read on the forward strand.
GTCGTGACGGGCGCGCGGTGCTCGTAGTCCAGATGACCGAACGCGCGCAGGTAGAGCACGGTGTCACGCCGCCCCACTGCCACCACGGCACCGGGAAACGCGCGGCGCTGGACGGCCTCCTCGAGCCCGCGGGTCAATGGGAGCCAGCGGCCGCTGGTGTCCTGGCTAGCGGCAACCATCGCGGTCAGCGCGGCGACAGCGAGCACGCGTTTCTATCGTCATGATCGGCAACGACTTGCGCGCGTGTCAAGGCTGCGATGATGCGCGGGTGAGCCCCGCCCCAACCAGATAGAGGGGCCGCAACGCGACGGGCAACCGGCCGCCTATCCCCGCGCGCCCGAGCAGCGCGTCCGCGACGGCGCCCTCGGCGAGGTCGTTGTCGCTCCAGGCCACCAGATACGACGGCACGCCCGGGATCTGCGCGAGGACGTAGGGACTCCCCATGGACGCGACGATCACCGGCGCGCCGGCGCGGGAGAGCTGCTCGATGAGGGCCGCGAGCGAGTCGGGGATCAGCATGGCGTTCGGCCGCCACGCCGTGGGGCGAACGGCCGGCGCGAAGATCACCGGCCCGCCGCGCTGCGCCAGCGCCCGCACCGAGTCGTACGAAGCGGGACCCGACGCCGGCCAGATCCGCATGAAGCGCAACGTGTCGACACCGCTCCGGAGCGCCGCCGCGAGCATTGCGCCGGCGTTGGTGTTGTTCTCGTCGCCGTAGGCCACCACCGTGACGCGCCGCCGCTGCGCGGCGGGCAGGGGCACGAGACCGGGCGTGTCGCGCGCCAGCACGACGCTGCGCTGCGTGATATCCCTCGCGAGCGTCGCATGATCACGCCTGCCTACCGTGCCCGGGATCGCGGCGAGGTCCACCGTGCGTCGGCGGAAGAGCCGCGCGCGCGCCTTGGCCGCGAAGAGCCGCGTTACCGACGAGTCCAATCGCGCCTCGCTCACCTCGCCGCGCTCCACCGCGAGCACCACCGCCTCGATCGCCGCGTGAGCGTCGGTCGGCATGAGGAGGATGTCGGCGCCCGCCGCTAGCGCCATCACCGCCGACTGCGCGGCTCCGTAACGCGCCACGATCGCCCCCATGTTGAGCGCGTCGGTGACGACCAGCCCGCGGAAGCCGAGGTCGCGCCGGAGCAACGTGTCGAGCACGAACGCCGAGAGGGTCGCGGGCGGCGCGCCGTTGCCGGCGAGCGCCGGCACCGCGATGTGCGCGCTCATCACCGCGTCCACCCCCGCTGCGACGGTGGCGCGGAAGGGCACCAGCTCGATCGAGTCGAGCCGCGCGCGTCCCGCGTTGATCACCGGCAGCGCCACGTGCGAGTCGGTCTCGGTGTCGCCGTGGCCGGGGAAGTGCTTCGCGGTGCTGAGCATCCCGTGCTCGGCCAGGCCGCGGATGAACGCCGAGGCCAGGACGCCCACCTGGCGCGGGTCCTCGCCGAAGCTGCGCACGTTGATGATGGGATTGAGCGGGTTGTTGTTGACGTCCACGACCGGCGCGAACACCATGTTGATGCCGACCGCGCGTCCCTCGAGCGCGATCACGCGGCCCACTTCGTACGCGTCCAGCTCGCGGCCCGTGGCGCCGAGGGCCATATTGCCGGGGAAGGCGGTGCCGCCGCGGATCCGCATGGACGGGCCGGACTCCAGGTCCGCGGCGATGAAGAGCGGGACCCGAGACGCACGCTGGAGCGCGTTGAACTTCGCGGCCAGGTCGTACGCCGAGCCGCCGAGGCCGACCACGAACCCGCCGACCTCGTCGTCCACGACCAGACGGAGCGCGGCGGCCATCGAGTCCTGGTCCGCCGCCCAGTACTCGCCGCCGATCCAAGGCATCACTAGCTGGGCGGCCTTCTGGCGCACCGTCATCGAAGACAAGGCCGGCGGAGGGCCCGACTCAGGGAACGACGCGCGCAGGCGGAGCGGCGCCGCTATGGTGACAGCCACCGCCTCGGGCTCGGGCGCCGGGTTCTCGGGCGGCGGCGTTCGGGCGCACCCGGCACAGACGAGCAGCAGAGCGAAGGACGGACGCACGTGCATGGATTCGTGACTCTGGTTGCGGGTCTCGCCCTGGGAATGCAGAACCCCGTTCGGCCGGGGATCGACGTGCTGCTCTCCGACTCGGCCCATCTGATCGCCGGCAAGCGACTCGGCCTCATCACCAACCAGACCGGCGTGGACGCGCACGGCGTCTCCACGATCGACCGGTTGGCCCGCTGGCCCCACGCTCGCCTTGTCACCCTCTTCGCGCCGGAGCACGGGATCCGCGGCACGGCGCGGCCGGGCGAGCAGGTGCGCGACACGGTGGACGAGGCCACCGGCCTACCAATCTATAGTCTTCAGGCCGCAGGGCGAGCGCGACCGCCCAGCGCCGAGCAACTTGCCGGCCTCGACGTCCTGCTGGTCGATCTCCAGGATGTCGGGGCGAGACCCTACACGTACCACCGCACGATGGTGCTCGCGATGCGGACCGCCGCGAGCGCGCGCATGCGGGTCATCGTGCTCGACCGGCCGGACCCGATCGGGTGCGCCGTGCAGGGGCCTGAGCTTGCCACGGCCTACCACTCGGCGGTCGGCATCCTGCCCGTGCCCCTGCGGCACGGCATGACGATGGGCGAGCTCGCGCGCCTGGCTAACGTCGAGCTCGGCATCGGGGCGGACCTGGTGGTCGCGCCCGTATCCGGCTGGCGGCGCTGCTGCTGGTTCGACGAGACGGGCCTTCCGTGGGTGCCGCCATCGCGGAACCTGCCGGACCTCGAGTCCGCAGCGTGGTATCCAGGCACTGTGCTGCTTGAGGGCGAGGGGCTGACGATCGGCACGAACCTCTCCGTTGGGCGCGGGACCAACGCGCCGCTGCGCCAAGTGGGCGCGCCGTGGATGGACGCGGCGCGGGTCGCGGCAGCGATGCAACACCGCTACGGCGTGCGACTCGATACGCTTACCTTCGTCCCGCGCGACCCCGGCGACCGCAAGTACGACGGCGTGCCCGTCCACGCGGTCCGGTTCGGCCGCTTCGACCGCAGGCGCGGCGACGCGATCCGGGACGTCATCCGCCTCCTGGGCGTCATCCGCGAGCTGCACGGCGATTCGCTGAGGGTGGACTCCACTCTGATGGCGCGCCACCTCGGGGTGTGGCCCACCGGCCAGGCGGAATGGCCCGAGGAGGTTCGCGCGTTTCTGGCTAGGCGAAGCCCCTATCTCCTGTATCGCGGATCCCCGTGCGTCCGGCCTCCCCGTTTGCGGTAATCCCGCCCCGGGATTAGCTTCGCGTGCTGCGCAAACCCATGAAACTTCGGCAACTGACGCTGCTCCCGGAGCCGGTGAAGAAGGCGTTCCAGGACTGGATGGATCCAGTCGCGGACAGCCTCGTTCGTGCCGGTCTCCGACCCAACGGGATCACGACGCTCAGCGGCTTCGTGCTGCTCGCGTCAGGCATCGCGTTCGGCCTTGGCGCGCTCCGGCTCGGCGCGTTCATGCTGCTGTTCTCGGGCGTGTTCGACATACTGGATGGAAAGGTCGCGCGCCGCGGGAACATGTCCACGAAGTTCGGCGCCTTCTACGACTCGACGATGGACCGCCTGGGCGAGGCGGCGGTCTTCGCCGGCCTCGGCGTGTACATCATCAACACCCCGGGCCAGCGCCTGCCGGTCCTCGGCCTCGGCCTCTGCTTTGCGGCGTTGTGCGGCGCGTTCATCGTCTCCTACGCCCGCGCCCGCGCCGAGGGCCTCGGGCTCGAGTGCAAGGTGGGGTTCGCGCAGCGGGCCGAGCGCATCGTCTTCCTCGGCATTCCGACGATGATCTGGGGCGCGGGCCGCCACGGATGGCTGCTCCTCGGCATTCTCTTCGTCCTCACGGTCGTCAATTTCATCACGGTCGTGCAGCGGATCGTGCACGTGTTCCGCTCCAGTGCCGGCGCGGCGCCGCTGGCTGACCCCGTGGCCACGCCGCGGCCGTCCCCCGTGCTCGCCGATCCCGTTGGGAAAGGAACCTGATCCCCTGAAGTCTCCGAACCCGCGGCCCATCCAGCCGGCCAGGGGCCGCCTCGGCGTGCTCACTCCCGGCATGGGCGCCGTAGCCACCACGTTCATCGCGGGCGTCGAGAGCGTGCGGCGCGGACTGGCGAAGCCCATCGGTTCGCTGTCGCAGATGGCGACCATCCGCCTGGGCAAGCGCACCGAGCGCCGCGCCCCGCTCATCAAGGACTTCGTCCCCCTGGCGAACCTGCGCGACGTCGTCTTCGGCGGCTGGGACCCCATCCCCGACGACGCCTATACGGCGGCGAGGAAGGCCGGCGTGCTCGAGCAGGAGCAGCTCGATGCGATCGGCCCCTTCCTCAAGAAGATCAAGCCGATGAAGGCGGTCTTCGACCAGCACTACGTGAAGCGACTCAACGGCACCAACGTCAAGAAGGGAAGGACGAAGCGCGACCTGGCCGAGCAGCTCAGGCAGGACATCCGGGACTTCAAGAAGGCCAACAAGCTCGACCGCGCCGTGGCGGTCTGGTGCGCGTCCACCGAGATCTTCATCCGGCCCGGTCCGGCCCACCAGACGCTCAAGACGTTCGAGAAGGCCATGGACAAGAACGACCGGTCCATCGCACCCTCGATGCTGTACGCCTGGGCGTGCCTCATGGAGGACGTGCCGTTCATGAACGGCGCACCCAACCTGACGGTGGACATCGCGGCGATGCTGGAGCTGGCGCGGGAGCGCGAGGTCGCGGTCGGCGGGAAGGATTTCAAGACCGGCCAGACGCTGATGAAGACCGTGCTTGCGCCGATGCTGAAGGCGCGCATGCTCGGCCTTGCGGGGTGGTACTCGACCAACATCCTCGGCAACCGCGACGGCGAAGTGCTCGACGACCCGGAGTCGTTCAAGACGAAGGAGGAGTCCAAGCTCGGTGTGCTGGAGCACATCCTCCAGCCGGCCATGTACCCCGAGCTGTACGGCAATATCTACCACAAGGTGCGGATCAACTACTATCCGCCGCGCGGGGACAACAAGGAGGGGTGGGACAACATCGATATCTTCGGGTGGCTCGGCTACCCGATGCAGATCAAGGTGGACTTCCTCTGCCGCGATTCCATCCTCGCGGCGCCCATCGTCCTGGACCTCGCGCTCTTCGCCGACCTGGCGCAGCGCTCGGGGATGAAGGGGATCCAGGAGTGGCTGTCGTTCTACTTCAAGAGCCCGATGGCGGCTCCGGGACTGAATCCGGAGCACGACCTCTTCATCCAGCAGACCAAGCTCAAGAACACGCTCCGCTACCTGAAGGGTGAGGAGCAGATCACCCATCTCGGCATCGAATACTACGAGGAGTAACGGCATGACCTGGCAGGAAGCACCGGTTCATCGGGCCGGCGGCGAGGCTAACCTCGTCCTACCGGACCTCAACTCGGCGACCTTCTTCGGCGGCACGGGCGGACGGACCCTCCTGATGTGGGGTCTGCTGATCTGTGCCTTCGGGTTCCTCTTCGGGCTGTGGAACTACACCCGCCTGAAGAAGATGCCGGTACACGCCGCGATGCTCGAGATCTCGGAGCTGATCTACGAGACCTGCAAGACCTACCTGATCACCCAGGGCCGGTTCCTGATGATCCTGTGGGTCTTCATCGGCGCGATCATCGCCTTCTACTTCGGGGAGCTCGCCACCTGGACGAATGCGTCCGGCGCGGTCCAGCACGGCTTCCCGCTGATCAAGGTCCTCATCATCCTGGCCTTCAGCCTGCTCGGCATCGCGGGCAGCTACGGCGTCGCCTGGTTCGGCATCCGGGTCAACACCTTCGCCAACTCGCGGACCGCCTTCGCCAGCCTCCGGGGCAAGCCGTTCCCGTGCTACGAGATCCCGCTCGAGGCGGGGATGAGCATCGGCATGCTGCTTATCAGCGTCGAGCTGCTGATGATGCTGGGCATCCTCCTCTTCATCCCCGGCGACTACGCCGGGCCGTGCTTCATCGGGTTCGCCATCGGCGAGTCGCTCGGCGCCGCGGCGCTGCGGGTGGCCGGCGGCATCTTCACCAAGATCGCCGACATCGGCGCCGACCTGATGAAGATCGTGTTCAAGATCAAGGAGGACGACGCCCGCAACCCCGGCGTGATCGCCGACTGCACCGGCGACAACGCCGGAGACTCGGTCGGCCCTTCCGCCGACGGCTTCGAGACCTACGGCGTCACCGGCGTCGCGCTGATATCCTTCATCCTGCTCGCGGTGGGCAGCCCCATCGTGAAGGTGCAGCTCCTGGTCTGGATCTTCGTGATGCGCGTCGTGATGATCATCGCGTCGGGGCTCTCGTACTTCCTGAACGCCGCCTGGGCGCGGGCCCGGTTCCAGTACGCCGACAAGATGAACTTCGAGACGCCGCTCACCACCCTGGTGTGGCTGACGTCGATCGTATCGGTCGCCTTCACCTACGCCGTCTCGTACCTGCTGATCCCGGACATCGGCGGCGACCCCACGCTGTGGTGGAAGCTCTCCACGGTGATCACCTGCGGCACCCTGGCGGGCGCGGTCATCCCCGAGTTCGTGAAGGTGTTCACGTCGATGCACTCGGCGCACGTGCGCGAGGTCGTGACCAGCTCGCGCGAGGGCGGCGCCTCGCTGAACATCCTGTCGGGCCTGGTGGCCGGGAACTTCGGCGCCTACTGGCTGGGGATGTCGATGCTGCTGCTGATGAGCATCGCCTACGGCGTCAGCACCATCGGACTCGGCGGCACCGACCCGGGCGCCCCGCTCATGATGGCGCCGGCGGTGTTCGCGTTCGGGCTCGTGGCGTTCGGATTCCTCGGCATGGGGCCGGTCACGATCGCGGTGGATTCCTACGGCCCGGTGACCGACAACGCGCAGTCGGTCTACGAGCTCTCGATGGTCGAGACGCTCCCCGGCATCAAGGCTGAGATCAAGCGGGACTTCGGCTTCGAGCCGGACTTCCAAAAGGCCAAGGCTCATCTCGAGGAGAACGACGGCGCGGGGAACACCTTCAAGGCGACGGCCAAGCCGGTGCTCATCGGCACCGCGGTGGTAGGCGCGACGACGATGATCTTCTCGATCATCATGGCCCTCACCGACGGGCTGAAGCCGGAGTTGCTCTCCAACCTCTCCATCCTGCACCCGCCGTTCCTGCTCGGCCTCATCGCCGGCGGCTCGGTGATCTACTGGTTCACGGGCGCATCCATCCAGGCGGTGACGACGGGGGCCTACCGGGCGGTCGAGTTCATCAAGGCCAACATCAAGCTCGAGGGATCGACCAAGGCCTCGGTGGCGGACTCGAAGAAGGTAGTGGAGATCTGCACCAAATACGCGCAGAAGGGGATGTTCAACATCTTCATCACGGTCTTCTTCGCGACGCTCGCCTTCGCGTTCGTCGAGCCCTACTTCTTCATCGGCTACCTGATCTCCATCGCGCTGTTCGGGCTCTACCAGGCGATCTTCATGGCCAACGCCGGCGGCGCGTGGGACAACGCGAAGAAGATCGTGGAGACCGAGCTGCACCTGAAGGGCACCGACCTGCACGCGGCCACGGTGGTGGGCGACACGGTCGGCGATCCCTTCAAGGACACCAGCTCGGTGGCGTTGAACCCGATCATCAAGTTCACGACGCTCTTCGGGCTGCTCGCGGTGGAGCTGGCGGTATCGCTGTCGGCCGAGCGCGGCGTGACTCTTACGCACATCCTCGCGGCCATCTTCCTCGCCGTCTCGATGACGTTCGTGTGGCGTTCGTTCTACGGCATGCGCATCGATGGCGCTTCGGCTCACTGACCACCGTCAGGCTCGTCGTTACGCTCGCCGGCGCGGTGGCGATCGTCTGGGTGCTGTGGTGGTTCCTGGCACCGGGACGATCGCCTCCGTCCGCGGAACCATCCTTTCCAGCTCCATCCGGATCCGCCGGACTCGTGGCTGGGCTCGTCGCCATCGTGACGCTGATCGGCTCCTTGCCGCTGCTGGCCTCCCGCTCGACCGCCGGGGCCGATCTGCTGGCGCGGGCCCTCGGGCCCTCGACCCGCGTGGCGCGGGACGCGATGCCGTGGCTCTTCGCGCTGCCCGCAAGGTCGCTCCAGATCGGCCTTCTCGTCCTCTCGCTACCCGTGGTGTTCTGGGCCGGCCGTCCGCTCTTCGCCGCCGCGTGGCGGAGCGTGCGGCGCCGAAGGGCGGACGAGAGCACGCTGATCGGTGTGGCGGCTGCCGTGGCGATGCTCGCCTCAAGCGCCGTGGCGCTCGCGCCGGGACTTCTAGCCCGTTCGGGCATCGCCGCCGACGCCTCCTTCGAAGTGGTGACCTCCCTGATCGCGCTGTCGCTCGGGCGGCGCCTGCTGGAAGCGCGCTTGCTGGCGCGCATCGCCGGAATAGCCGCCGCGGCGCCGCCGGCGGCCGTGCCGAGTCCGGAGCTCGCCGAGCGAGTCGGCGGCCTGGTCGCGCCGATGGCGCTCGCTCTCGCCGTCGCCGCCTTCGTGCTTTGGCTCGACCTCGCGCCCGGGCCATCCGGCGGCCTCGGTCTCGTGGCGTTCGTCTCGGTACTCGTGGCCGCGAGCCCGGCGACGCTCTACCTCGCCACGCCTACCGCCGTCCGCGTGGGCGCGGGCCACGGCGCGCGGCGCGGCGTGCTGGTGAAGGGCGGTGACGCGCTCGAGGCCGCGGCGGGTCTGGACGTCGTCGTGCTGGACAAGACCGGCACGGTGACCGAGGGGAGGCCGGCCGTCATCGAGGTGCTAACGAGCTGGAGGACGGACGACCACACTAGCGGCCGGGCGCCGCTGGACGAGGAGTCGGTCCTGCGCTACGCGGCCGCCGTCGAGCGTTTCGCCGACCACCCGCTCGCCGCGGCGATAGTGCGGGAAGCGGGTTCGCGAGAGCTGACGCCCCCCGACGCCGAAGCGTTCGAGGCCCGCCCCGGGCGTGGCGCGAGCGCCGTGGTGAATGGACGCCACGTTGCGGTGGGGAGCGCGGCGTTCCTCATCGAGTTGGGCGTTGACGTCGGGCCCTTCACCGACGCGGTGGATACGCTGGCCGCGAAGGCGCGGACGCCGGTCCTCGTGGCCCTGGACGGGGTGCCCGTCGGCCTGCTCGGTCTGGCCGACCGGATCAAGCCGTCCGCCGTCGGGGCGGTGCGGCAGCTTAAGAAGATGGGGCTGCACGTCGTCCTGGTGACGGCGGACGTGCGCAAGGCTGCGATCGCGGTGGGGGGGGAGGTCGGCGTGGACGATGTCGAGTCGGGGATGCCGCCGACCGGAAAGGTGGAGGTGATCCGCAAGCTCCAGCGGTCCGGCCGCCGGGTCGCGATGATCGGTGACGCAGCCCAGGACGAAGCCGCCCTGGCCGCCGCCCAAGTGGGCATCGCCGTCGGGGCCGATGCAGAGGTCTCCGATCTCGCTGCGGACGTTGCGCTGACCAGCGGCGATCTCCGGCTCGCGGTCACCGCTCTCGAGCTAGCCCGCCGCACCATGCGCACGGTCCGTCAGAACCTTTTCTGGGCATTCGCGTACCATGTCGTGGGCCTGCCGGTAGCGGCGGGCCTCCTGTACCCGCTGTTCGGCGTCGTGCTGTCGCCTCTCATGGCGAGCGCGGCGATGGTGTTATCGTCCGTGGCCGTGCTCGCGAACAGCGTGCGGCTGAACCGCTTCACCCCGACCTTTGCCACCTGATCCCGGAGAACCATTATGAAACGCGTCCCGTTCGTTCTCGTCCTCGGCAGCCTGACCGCCGCGCCGCTCGTGGCGCAGCGCCCCGCCAGCGGGGCCTTCGTCATCCGCCTGGGCAGCGACACCACGGCGGTCGAGCGCTTCACGCGCACGGCCACCCGGCTCGAAGGCGACGTCGTGTCCCGCGCGCCGCGCACCACGGTGCGCCACTACGTGGTGGACTTCGCGCCGAACGGCAATGTCACCCGCGCGGAGATCGTGGTACGTCTTCCCGGCGCGCCGGTGACGGCGACACCGTTGCAGCGAATCCTGGCGACATTCACGGGCGACTCCGCCGTCGTCGAGATCCGCCGCGACACGGCGGTTCAGACGCGGCGCGTCGCCGTGGCCGCCGGTACCGTGCCGATGGTGGGTGGCGCCGCCTCGACGTTCGCCTCGTTCGAGCTCCTCGCTCAACGTTTCCGCGCGGCGCGGAGCGACAGTCTGCCCGTCCGGGCGTACTACCTGGGAGGAGCTAACACCACCATGATGGGCGTCAAGGCCATCAATCGTGACTCGCTATGGATGTACGACGGGAACGACGTATTCCACGTGCGCGCGGACCACGACGGGCTGATCCTGGGCGCCGTCCCCTTGAGCGGGACGCAGCAGTTCACCGTGACGCGCGTCGCGACGGTGGATATCGATGGTCTCGCCACGGCCTTCGGCGCCCGCGACCGCAACGGCCAGGGCCTCGGCGCGCTGTCCACGCGCGACACTGTTCGCGCGACGGTGGCCGGCGCTGCTTTATGGATCGACTATGGCCGTCCGGCCAAGCGCGGCCGCGTCCTCTTCGGCAGCACCATAGTGCCATGGGGCGAGGTGTGGCGCACCGGCGCCAACGCCGCCACGCAGTTCAGGACCGACCGCGACCTCGAGCTGGGCGGCGTGCGGCTCCCGGCCGGCTTCTACACCTTGTGGACCATCCCGTCGCAGTCAGGGTGGAAGCTCCTCATCAACAGCGAGACGGGGCAGTGGGGAACGGACCATCACGCGAACCGGGACATCTTCCAGCTCGACATGCGTTCCGCGACGCTCCCGCAGCCGGTCGAGCGCTTCACGATGTCCATCGTGCCCGATGGGCAGGGCGGCGTTCTCAAGCTCCAGTGGGACGCGACCGAGGCTTCGATCCCATTCACCGTTCGATAGATTAGAGGCCATGCAATACTTCTATCGAGCGCACTGCACTCCCGAGGAAGTCCTCCTCTTCTCGAACCGGTTCCTTGGCGCCCGCGGCTTCGCCGCGGCGCCGGGGAGCGGGGACCATGCCCGCTACACGGGCACTCGTGGCACCGTGGACCTGCACGTCGAGATCGAGGGTGGGCACTACACCCGCGTCACCCTTGCGACGAGCGACGTCGGCGAGTCGGAGTTGGACAGGGTGGCGAAGCGGCTGCTGTCGGAGCTTCACAGTGTCGAGGAGCCGCGGCACAAGGTTCGGGGCGGGTACTGAAACAAGACGGACAGACGGACGTGTCGGTCCGTCCTGCTTGACTCTCCCCCGCGCCGCGGCGACCTTTCCCCCGCTGTAAACCCATGCAATTCAAGGGAGTTCGATGCCCTCTCGCTCCGCGGCTGCCCCTCGCCAGACGGCCCCTGACATCCCAGCCGGGCTGGCCCGCGAGCAGTTGTTGGAGATGTACTACTACCTCCGTCTCACCCGATCCCTGGAGGAGCGGCTGACCAACCTGTACCGCCAAGGCAAGGTCATCGGCGGCCTCTTCCGCTCCCTCGGCCAGGAGGCCGACGCCGTCGGCAGTGCCTTCGCCCTCGACCGGACCAAGGGCGACTTCCTCGCGCCGCTCACGCGCAACCTGGGCTCGATGCTCGTCCAGGGCGCGGAGCCGCTCCAGATCATCCGCCAATACATGGCCAAGGCCACCAGCCCCACCCGCGGCCGCGAGCTGAACATCCACTTCGGCGATCTCGAGAAGGGCTTCATCGGCCAGATCTCGCATCTGGGCGACATGGTGCCGGTGATGGCGGGGGTCTGTCTCTCGTTCAAGATGCGCAAGGAGCCGCGGGTGGGTCTGGTATTCGTGGGTGACGGCGCGACCAGCACCGGCACGTTTCACGAGGGGATCAACTTCGCCACCGTCCAGCGGCTCCCGCTGGTCTGCATCATGGAGAACAACGGCTACGCCTACACCACGCCGCTGCACAAGCAAACCGCCGTCAAGCGCCTCGTGGACAAGGCGGCGGGCTATGGCGCCCACGCCGACGCGGCCGACGGCAATGACCTTCTGGCCGTGTACGACGTTGCCAGACGCGCGATCGAGCGGGCCCGCGTGGGCGGCGGCGTGACCATGATCGAGCTCACCACTTATCGCCGCAAGGGCCACGCGGAGCACGACAACCAGTCCTACGTGCCAAAGGAAGAGTTGGCGCATTGGGAACAGAATGATCCGGTGGACCGTTACGTGAAGCAGCTGGGCGAGAACGGGTGGGCGACGGCGGACGAGCTGGCGGAGATCGACGCGCGTATAGACGCCGAGCTCACGCACGCCGTAGGGATCGCGGAGAACGACCCGTTCCCGGAGCCAGAAACGTCGCTCACGGAGGTCTACGCGAACCCGGCGGCGCAGCCGCCGCTCTGGTACCGCGACGGTCCGGCTCCCGGCTCCCGGCTCCCGTCCCATGGCTGAAGTCACCTACCTCGAGGCCCTCCGCGGCGGCCTGCGCGAGGAGATGCTGCGCGACGAGCGCGTCTTCATCCTCGGCGAGGACGTCGGGAAATACGGCGGCGCGTTCAAGGTCACGGAAGGCCTGCACGAGGAGTTCGGTGAGTCGCGGGTCATCGACACCCCGATCTCGGAGGCGGCGATCGTCGGCGCGGCGGCCGGCGCGGCCCACATGGGCCTGCGGCCCGTGGCGGAGATGCAGTTCATCGACTTCATCTCGTGCGCCTACGACATGCTGACCAACTACGTCGCGACCGCGCGGTACCGCGCCGGCCTGCCCACGCCGATGGTGGTGCGCGGGCCGTGCGGGGGCTACGTGCGCGGCGGCCCGTTCCATTCGCAGATGCCCGAGGCCGCGTTCTTCCATACGCCGGGGCTCAAGATCGTCTGCCCGGCCACGGCGCGCGACGCGAAAGGGCTGATCAAGGCCGCCATCCGCGACGACGACCCGGTGCTCTACTTCGAGCACAAGTTCCTGTACCGGCGCATCAAGGAAACCCTGCCGGAGGACGGCGACCTCCTGACGCCGATCGGCAAGGCGCGCGTGGCGCACGAGGGGAAGGACCTCTCCATCATCACCTACTCGGCGATGGTCTGGAAGTCGCTGGAGGCGGCGGAGATCCTGGAAAAGGAGGACGGGGTGAGCGTCGAGGTGCTCGACCTGCGGACCCTGCTGCCGATGGACGACGCGGCCATCATCGAGACGGTGAAGAAGACCAACAAGGTGATGATCGTGCACGAGGACACGCGCACCGGCGGCGTCGCCGGGGAGATCGCGGCGCGGATCAACGAGAACGCGTTCGAGTGGCTGGACGGTCCGGTCCTGCGCGTCACGGCGGCCGACGTGCCGCTGCCCTACGCGCCGACTCTCGAGGACTACGTGCTGCCGCAGACGGCGGATATCGTGAACGTGGCAAGGAAACTGGCAGCGTACTGAGAGGGAGCGGGGAGCGGGGAGCGGTACCATTGGATGCTCGCCACCGCGACGGAGCCCCACGTCCGGCACCGTCAGGTACCGCTCCCCGCTCCCCGCATCTAGGAGTGAGCACATGGCGCGGATTGACGTCATCATGCCGCAGATGGGCGAGTCCATCGCCGAAGGCACCTTGTCGAAGTGGCTCAAGAAGTTGGGCGACGAGGTGAAGCGCGACGAGCCTATCTTCGAGATCAGCACCGACAAGGTGGACGCGGAGATACCCGCGCCCTCGGCGGGCGTGCTGGCGGAGATCATGGTCAAGGAAGGCCAGACCGTTCCGGTGCAGACCATCGTCGCCCGGATCGAGACGGACAAGTCGGCCGTCGGTGCGGCGCCCGTGCCGAGCGCTCCGGCCCCGGCAGCCGCGGCTCCCGCGCCGGCGGCGCCGAAGGCCGCGGCTCCCGCTCCGGCCGCTGCTCCCGTTGCCGCTCCCGCGGTGACCAGGAGTGGCGACACGGCGCCGCCGTGGCGCGCGCCGGCGCCGGCGCCGTCCTTCGAGGGCCCGGAGACCGCGGAGGAACGTCTTCGCCGCAAGTCCACGCCCTTGGTGCGCAAGATCGCGGCCGAGCACCAGGTGGACATAGCCGCGATCCCGGGCAGCGGCTTCGCCGGCCGCGTGACCAAGAAGGACATCCTGGGCTACTTGGACGCGGGCACCTTGGAAGCGGGCACCGGCGCACCGGCGCACGGCCGCACCGAAGCGGGTGCGCCACCCCGTGCGGCTGGTGCGCCCGTGCCCTCGGTGCCCGCTGGGGCGTGGGAGGCGACGCCCTGGCCCGGCGACCGCGTCGAGCCGATGAGCCGCATCCGCCAACTCACCGCCGAGCACATGATCTTCTCGCGGCGCACTTCGGCGCACGTCACCTCGTTCTACGAGGTGGACATGCAGCGCATCGCGAAGCTGCGGGAGGCGCACAAGAAGGAGTTCGAGGGTCGCGGCGCGAAGCTCACCTACCTCGGCTTCATCGTGAAGACGGTGGCGGACCAGCTCCGCAAGCACCACGTCCTCAACGCCGCGGTGCAGGGCAGCAACATCATCTATCGGCAACAGATCAACGTCGGCATCGCGGTGGCGCTCGACTGGGGCCTCATCGTGCCGGTGATCAGGAACGCGGACGAGCTGTCGCTCCTCGGCATCGCCAAGACCATGGCGGACCTCGCCGATCGTGCCCGGAACAAGAAGCTAAAGCCCGATGAGGTGCAGGGCGGTACCTTCACGATCACCAACCCCGGCGTGTTCGGCTCGTACATCGGCGCGCCGATCATCAACCAGCCGCAGGTCGCCATCCTCGGCGTGGGCGCGATCGAGAAGCGGCCCAAGGTCGTGACGACCGAGGACGGCACCGACCTCATCGTGCCCCGGATGACCACGATGCTGTCCATCTCCTACGACCACCGGATCGTGGACGGCGCCGACGCCGACCGCTTCATGGCCGATCTCAAGGCCGGGCTTCAGGACTTCTCCGAGGGCGCGCTCTGAGCCGGCATCTTTTCGTGCTGATCTTCGAGGCGTCCCCCGGCAGCGAGGAACGCGCCGACGACGTGATGCGCGCGGCGCGGGCGCGCGCCGAGCCGGCGGGGTGGCACTGCTGGGCGTACCGGAACGAGATCGCACCGAACGAGATAACTTTGTTCCTGGAGGGACCGACGGCCGCGGGCGACGAAGCGCCCGTATTCGGCGACGAGATCGCAGAGCTCAGGGCGCTCGCGCGCCGCTTCGAGCCGGTCCGGTCCCTGGTCGAGCATCCGCTGGAGAGTGGAGCCGCATGATCGAACGCACTTTGATCGTGGAAGGACAGGCGTGGGCCGTGTCCATCGCGGGCCGGTTCACCGTGTACGAGCGGGACGAGTTCCCGGTGCTCTTCGAGCGGCGAGACGCGCACGGCAAGCGGGAGCGGAGGGTGAGCCGCTTCTCGCCGCTCGGAAGCAAGAGCCGCGCCCCGGCTCTGGCCGAGCTGACGGATGCGGAGTTGACGACGCTGTACCGGCAGAGCCAGCCGGACTGGACCTCGCCGGAGCTCGGCTATGCGCGCTCCTGACTCGGACCTTCCGCTGGCGGTAGGGAGCAGCGCGCCCGACTTCGAGCTTGACGCCACTCAAGGCCGCCGCGTGAAGCTGAGCACGCTCCTCCAGAAGGGTCACGTTGCGCTCTACTTCTATCCCGGAAACAACACTCCGGGCTGAAACAAGCAGCTCTCCTCCGTGCGCGAGGAGCAGAGCAACTATGTGGCCAAGGGCGTGCAGACGTTCGGGGTGAACCCGGCATCGGTGGAAAGTCACGAGAAGTACGCGGAGAAATTCAAGTTCAACTTCCCGCTGGTCTCCGATCCAGACCGAAAGGCGGCCGCGGCGTACCACGCCCTGAAGCCCGACGGGAAAGGGATCGCCCGCACGGTGTATCTGATCGGCCGGAGCGGTACGGTGTTGTTCGCGCAGCGTGGCGCACCGGGCGCGGACGTGATCCTCTCGGCGCTGGACTAGGGAACGCGATGGCCGGCGACTTTGACTTCTCGGGCCGAGTGGCGGTCGTGACCGGGGTCGGGCGCGTAGGCCAGATCGGCCATGCGGTCGCCCAGGGCTTCGGCCGCGCGGGCGCCAAGCTTGTCGTCGCCGACCGGAACGCGGTGGAGGTGGCGGCGCGCGCCAGGGAGTTCATGGCCCAGGGCATCGAGGCGCGCCCGGCCGCAGGTGACCTGACGGAGCCGGACGTCGCGCAGTGGATAGTGGAGGAAGCGCTCCAGGCGTTCGGGCGGCTCGACATTCTGGTCAACGTGGCGGGCGGTCTCACCGGCTACGGGCCGATGCTGGAGATGGACGTCAGCGTCCTCGACCGCGAGATCGCCGTGAACGTGAAGACTACGTACCTCGTCTCGCGCGCCGCGGCCAAGGTCATGGTGGGGCAGCGGAGGGGCGCGATCGTCAATTTCGCCTCCATCTCTGCGATCCACGCCAAGCCCTCGATGGCCGCCTATTCCGCCGCCAAAGCGGGCGTCGCCGCGCTCACCCGGAGCCTCGCCCTGGAGCTGCGCGACCATGGCGTCCGCGTCAATGCCGTCGCGCCGGGCGTGGTCCGCACCGACGACAACGTTCGGACCACCGCCGAGCAACCGCCGCGTTGGGTGGAGATCGACGAGATCGTGAACGCGGTGCTGTTCCTCGCCTCGGATCTCTCGGCCGGCATCACCGGCCATGTGCTGCCCGTTTCGCACGGGGAACTCTAGAGCCGTGGAGCTGCGCGGCCGTAATGCGCTGGTAACCGGGGCCGGCATCCGGCTCGGGCGCGCCATCGCCTTCGGGTTGATGCGGCGCGGGGTCAACGTCGCGGTCCACTACTTCCATTCAGCGCACGGCGCCCGGTCCACGGCCGTCGAGGGTGAGGCGGGGGGCGTGAAGATCGCGCTGCTCGAAGCCGATGTGTCGGACGCCGTCCAGGCGGAGGCGCTCGCGGGCCGCGCCTCCGAAGCGCTCGGAGGTCTGGACATCGTGGTGAACAGCGCCGCGATCATGGAGCGCCGCCCGCTCGCCGAGGTCACGCCGGCGGATTGGGACCGGACCATGGACTTGAACCTGCGCGGCGCCTTCTTCGTGGCGAAGGGCGCGGCCTCGGTCATGGCGGAGAAGGGCGGCGCCATCGTCAACATGGCCGACATCGCGGCCTTCGAGCGCTGGAAACAGTACCCGGCGCACTGCATCAGCAAGGCCGGCATCGTCGCGATGACGGAGCTGCTGGCGAAGACCCTCGCGCCGAAGATCCGCGTGAACGCCGTAGCGCCGGGCGCCGTGCTCCTGCCGGAAGACTGGAGCGCCGGCGCGCGCGCGCGGGTGGTCGGATCCACCCCGCTGGGCCGGCTGGGCAGTCCGGGCGACGTGGTGGGCGCGGTGCTGTTCCTGATCGAGCAGGAGTACATCACCGGGGAGACGCTCGTCGTGGACGGCGGGCGGTTGCTGAGATGACCGGCGCGCCGGAAGCGCGATACCTGGAACCCGGCGAGCCGGGAACTACGTTACCACTATCATGAAGAACTACGACCTGATCATCGTCGGCGCCGGACCGGCCGGCCTTTGCGCGGCGCTCTACGCGGGCCGCTCCATGCTGAAGAGCGTGGTGATCGAGCGCGGCGCCCCGGGGGGGGAGCTCCTGAACACCGAGCTCATCGAGGACTATCCGGGCTTCGAGTCCATCAAGGGTTTCGAGCTGTCGGAGAAGATGGCGGCGCATGCGCTCAAGTTCGGCACCGAGATGGTGACGGACACGGTGGCGAGCGTCGAGAAGCGCGACGACGGCACGTTCCTGGTCACGACAGAAAACGGTGAAAATTTCGAGGCGCCGGCCGTGATCCTCACCGCGGGCGGCACCCCCACCAAACTCGGCGTTCCGGGCGAGGCGGAATACGCGGGCAAGGGCGTGTCGTACTGCGCCGTGTGCGACGGGCACTTCTTTCGCGGCGAGGTGCTCGCGGTCGTCGGCGGCGGCGACGCGGCGTGCGAGGAGGCCGAGTTCCTGACCCGGTACGCGTCCAAGGTCTTCATCATCCATCGCCGGAACGCTTTTCGCGCCTCGCCCATCATCCAGAAGCGCGTCTTCGAGAATCCGAAGATCGAGGTGGTCTGGGACACGGTCGTCGAGCACATCGAGGGCGACGGGAAGGCCGTCAAGCACCTCGCGGTCAGGAACGCCGTCAGCGGCGCGACGTCGCAGCTGCCGGTCGGCGGCGTGTTCGTCTTCATCGGCTTCCAGCCCAACACAGGCGTCGTGAAGGGGCACTTCAAGCATGATGCCGCGGGTTACATCGTCACGGACGAGGTGATGATGAGCTCGATCCCGGGCCTCTTCGCGGCGGGCGACCTGCGGGCGCAGCTCACTCGGCAAATCACGACGGCGGTCGGCGACGCCACGACCGCGGTCATCGCCGCGTCCAAGTACCTCGCCGCGCTCAAGGACCGCGAGGCCGCCAAGACGGCTCAGCCGGTTGGCAGCGCCTAGGGTCGTCACGCTCACCAACGGCGCCTTCGCCGAGAACTGCTACCTGGTCGCCGACCCGGAGCGCGGGGAGGCGGTCATCATCGATCCCGGCGAGGAAGCGGGCCTCTTCCTCGCCCGCGCGCGCCACGAGCGCTGGACGCTGCGCGCCGTCTGGCTGACGCACGCGCACCTCGACCACGTGGCAGGGGTGGCGGAGGTCAAGGCCGCGACGGGTGTCCCGGTGCACCTTCACCCTGCCGACCGGCGCCTCTACGATTCGCTCCCGGTACAGGCACAGATGTTCGGCCTCTCCGCTGACGCGCCCCCTCCCCCCGACGCGGACCTGGCCGAGGGCCAGACCGTGAGCGTGGGCGGCCTGGCGTTCGCGGTGCTGCACACTCCCGGCCACACCCCGGGCGGAGTGACCTTCGTCGGCTACGGATCGGCTTTCGCGGGAGACGCGCTATTCGCCGGATCGATCGGCCGCACCGATCTGCCCGGCGGCGACACCGCCACGCTGCTCGCCAGCATCCGGGAAAAGCTCTTCGCCCTGCCGGATGAGACCGTCGTGTATTCCGGCCATGGCCCCGAAACGACGATCGGGGAGGAGAAGCGGTCCAACCCATTCGTGAAGCTGGTGCCCGGGATCAACGCGTGCCTCAAGTGCGGCGCCGAGGTCCGCCCGAAGCCGTGGGGGTGCAAGAACCCGTGCGCCAACTGTGGGTTCGTGTATCCGCTGGGGGACTGTTCCGATTAAGGGGGAGCGGGGAGCGGTACCTCCCGTTGCTCGCCGCGGCGCCAGCAAGCCGCGACGGGCATCCGAAGGTACCGCTCCCCGCTCCCCGCTCCCCGTGCTGGTGGCCGTTCTTGCCCTCGGAGCGATCCTCGTAGTCCGCGCCCCCGCCCAGCAATCGTGCCCGGCACCGCGCCCTTCGCAGTGGTCCGCTGTCCGCGACACTCTCTGGCCGCTCATCGTTCATCGCGACGGCGACGCTACGTGGGCGCACCTCGAGCCGGCGGCGCTGCCCGGCCAGAGCGCGACGTGGTGCAACCCGCTCGCGGCCGACGCGAGCGCCCGGTCAGCCGGGCCCTTGCTCTACGCGCAGTATTGCGCCAGCTGTCACGGCGACGAGGGCCGGGGCAACGGACCCGGTGCCGCGGTCGCCGACCCGCCGCCGTATGACTTCACCAGGCCCGAGTTCGCCGGGATGCGTGAGCCCCCGGGCCCGGCCGTCCTCTACGCGATGGTGACGCGCGGCATCGACGGTACCACGATGCGCGCGCACCGCGAGGTGTTGAGCGGGTGGGAACGGCTCGCGGTGATCGCGTACATCATGGAGATGCCGGGCCGCGCGGCGGCTCAGAACAGTCGCGCGTGGGCGGACACGCTCCGCGCCAGGCGCGATCGCCACTAGCTTCGGGTGATGCCGATGAGCATGACCGTGCGCTCGTGCGCGGCCGGCACACCATGCGGAACGCCCTCCGGCGCGAAGACCAGATCGCCGGCCCCCACTTCGCGCGTTTCGTCGCCGACCGTCACGGTGGCCTTCCCGCTCAACACCAGATAGAATTTGTCCGCGCCCTCGTGAGCGTGGGCCTTCTGCGATTGGCCCGGCTCGAAGCAGTTCAGGCCGAGCCGCAGTCGCGGGGTCGCGAAGCAGTCCAGCTTCTGCATCTTCAGGGCGGCGAATACCGCCCGGGCCGCGACATCGGGAAAGAAGTTCACCATGGGCGATTCCTGGTTGGACACGGACGCACCTCTTGTGGAACGGAAGACTTCCATGACCGATACGCGCATCGAGCGCGATCCTCTGGGCGAACTGGAGGTGCCGGCCTCGGCCCTCTACGGAGTCCAGACGGAGCGCGCCCGCCGCAATTTCCCCATCTCCGGCCTGAAGCCGCTGCCCGCCTTCGTGGACGCCGTCATCCTGATCAAGAAGGCCGCGGCGCTGACCCACCGCGAGACGGGCCGGCTCGACGCGAGGCTCGCCGATGCCATCGCCCGCGCCGCCGACGAGGTGCTGGGCGGGCAGCACCGCGACCAGTTCGTGGTGGACGTATATCAGGCCGGCGCCGGCACCTCGCACAATATGAACTGCAACGAAGTGCTGGCCAACCGCGCCAACGAGCTCCTCGGCCGGAAGCGCGGCGAATACCAGCCGATCCACCCCAACGATCACGTCAACATGGCCCAAAGCACCAATGATGTGATCCCCACCGCCATCCGCCTGGGCGCGCTGTCGCGACTGGCGGGTCTGCTCGGGGCGCTTGACCGTCTCGCTGACGCGTTCGCCGAGAAAGGCAGAGCGTTCGACCACATCATGAAGTCGGGCCGTACCCATCTTCAGGACGCGACCCCGATCCGCCTCGGCCAGGAGTTCGCGGCGTACACCGGCACCATCCGCCGCGGCCGCGCCCGCATCGAGCGGTCGGCGGACGATCTGCGCGACCTCGGCATCGGCGGCACGGCCGTCGGCACCGGTCTCAACGCGGAGCCGCAGTACCCGACCCTGATGGTGAAGCACCTCAAGGCGCTCACCGGCCTCGAGCTCCGTGCCGGCGCGGACCGCGTCCAGCTGATGCAGTCGCTCGGCGACGTGGCCGCCTTCTCGGGAGCGCTGCGCGCCTATGCCATAGATCTCAACAAGATCGCGAACGACCTGCGCCTGCTCGCCTCCGGCCCACGCACCGGCTTCGCGGAGATCCTCCTGCCCGCGGTGCAGCCGGGCTCGAGCATCATGCCCGGCAAGGTGAACCCCAGCATCGCCGAGATGGTGAACCAGGTCTGCTATCAGGTGATGGGGAACGACCAGACAGTGGCGCTCGCGGCGGAGGCCGGCCAGCTGGAGCTGAACGTCATGATGCCGGTCATCGCGCACAACCTGATCTTCGCGATGGAGATCCTGACCAGCGCCTCGGCGGTGCTGAACGAGCGGTGCGTGGCCGGCATCCAAGCCGACGAGGCTGCCTGCGCGCACTGGCTCGAGCGGAGCCCCGCGATCGTCACGGCGCTGGCCCCGAAGATCGGCTACGCCGAGGCCGCGAAGCTCGCCAAGGAAGCGGTGGCGAAGAACGTCACGGTCCGCCAGCTAGTCGAGGAGAAGGGGATCCTCAAAGGCAAGGAGCTGGAAGACATCCTCGACTACCGGAAGATGACCGAGCTGGGGGTCCCTGGAGAGGGTCAGAGCTCCGCCGGCTGATCAGCGCGTCCGCGGAGCCGAGGCTCCCAGGTTGCCCGGCGGGCCTCGAAGGACCGTCAGGGCTGAGGCTCGCGTCCACGGGCGGGCACGAAGAGGGGCTCTCCGAACCTGGATTCGCCGAACCGGCCGAGGAGATCCTGCACCCGCTCCGAGACCATCCAATCCGCGAAGGCGCGCGCCCCCGCCGCATTCACCCGCGGGCGTCCCGCCGGGTTCACCTCTATCACGTGGTAGACATTGAGTAATGCCGGCTCGCGCTCGCGCATCGGTACAAGGCTCACCCGGGAGCGAAGGCTGCCGTACGTCGCCCGGTCGGTGAGCGTGTACCCGCGCCGCTCGTCGGCGATCAGCAGCGTCATCGACATTCCCTGTCCGCTCTCCAGGTAGCCCGGCCAGGCGGGCCGGCCCCCGGCCTCCCGCCAGAGCAGAAGTTCCCGCTGATGAGTGCCTGACGAATCACCGCGCGACACCAACACGGCGCGTGCCGCGGCCATCCGCCGCATCGCCTCGGCGGCGGTCGGTGCGTCGCGGACTGAGGCAGGATCGTCCGCCGGCCCGACGATCGTGAAGTAGTTTGACGCCACAACGAAGCGCCGTACCGCGTTCCCGGCGCGAACGAACGCTTCTTCCGAGGCGGGCGAGTGTACCAGCAGCACGTCCGCGTCGCCGCGCTCCCCCATCCGCAGGGCCTGCCCCGAGCCCACCGCGACCACCCGCAAGTGATAGCCGGTCGCGCGCTCGAAGGCCGGCCCCAGGGAATCGAGCAGGCCGGTGTCGTACAGCGAGGTCGTCGTGGCCAGCAGCACGACGCCGCGGGAAGGCGCCTGCGCCGAGCCAATTGAGGGCACGAGAGTTGCAATTGTCAGTAGTGCCGTCAGGCGCACGCGCTGCTCCTATCCCACTGTGGGTCTGTAGGATATGGGGCCGACGGCGGTCGTGCAAAGACGACGGGGATCCCGGAGTTTGGGACATTGCGGCCCACGGCCGCGGAGGAGGCGTGTACATGCGCGTGACAACCTGGGCCGAATACGGCCTGATGGTGACGATCCATCTGGCACGGCGGGCCGGCGAGGGCCCGGTCCCGGCCCGCGAGATGGCGGAGAAGGAACAGCTCCCGGCCGATTACGTCGAGCAGATCCTGCTGCGACTTCGGCGGGCCGGACTCGTGAACTCGGTGCGAGGCGCCCGCGGCGGCTACATGCTTGCCCGTCCGGCCGCCGAGGTCTCGGTAAAGGACGTCCTCGACGCCTCCGAGCACGGAACCTTCGAGGTCAACTGCGAGCGCCATCAGGTGGGCGTCGCGCGTTGCGCTCCGGATGCCTCGTGCTCCATCAGGCCGGTCTGGCAACTGCTCCATCGGAGGATCGACGAGGTGCTCGATGCGATCCACCTGTCGGACCTGATGCTGGATGAGTCCGAGGTCCGGGTGGCGATCGGTCTCGAGGAAGCGGCCGTCCCGGTCTGAGCCTTGCGCGGGGCCCCCGCGCCGGCGTTCGTTCCGGTGTGACCGGATCGCGAACGGCGGCGGCGGGGTCCCCGGCGCTGACAACCGAAGAACTGGCGCGATACGCGCGCCACCTGGTGCTGCCGCAGGTCGGTATTGACGGCCAGCGGCAGCTCAAGGCGGCGCGCGTTCTGCTGATCGGAATGGGTGGCCTGGGCTCTCCGGCCGGCCTCTACCTCGCGGCTGCGGGCGTCGGCACGCTCGGCCTGGTGGATTTCGACGTCGTCGAGCACTCGAATCTCCAGCGCCAGGTGGTCCACGGCACGGCGGACGTAGGACGCTCGAAGGTCGCTTCCGCCGCTGCGCGCCTCGCGGACGTCAATCCCAACGTCTCCATCGAGCCGCACGAGACGCGGCTCGCCAGCGGCAACGCGCTCGGGATCCTTGCCGAGTACGACGTGATAGTGGACGGGAGCGACAACTTCCCGACGCGTTATCTGGTGAACGATGCGTGTGTCCTGCTCGGCAAGCCCGACGTTTACGGGAGCATCTACCGATTCGAGGGGCAGGTTTCGGTTTTCTGGGGCGAGCGCGGGCCGTGTTACCGCTGCCTCTACCGCGACCCGCCTACTCCCGAGCTGGTGCCGTCGTGCGCGGAGGGCGGCGTACTCGGCGTGCTGCCTGGGATCATCGGGTCGCTTCAGGCCATGGAGGCGATCAAGCTGCTGCTCGGCGCGGGCGATACGCTGGTCGGACGGCTCGTGCTGCTCGATGCCCTGAAGATGGGCTTTCGAGAGTTGACGCTGGACAAGGATCCCGGGTGCCCCGCGTGCGGCGAGCATCCCACGATCGACCACCTGATCGACTACGAGGCGTTCTGCGGTGTGGCGCCGCCGGCGCGGGAGGGAGCCGACGCCATGGAAGTGACGGCCCGCGAGCTGAAGGACGAGCTGGAGCGTGGCAAGCGCGTCGTGCTCGTCGATGTGCGCGAACAGTACGAGTGGGAGATCTGCCACATCGATGGGAGCACCTTGATTCCGCTCGGCGAGCTGCAGGACCGGACCGCCGAGCTCGATCCGGATGCCGACATCGTGACGATCTGCCACCAGGGGTCCCGCGCGCGACAGGCTGCGTTCTTCCTGCGGGCCGAAGGAAAGAAGGGAGTGCGCACCCTGACCGGTGGGGTGGATGCGTGGGCGATGGACGTCGATCGGGGGATGGCGAAGTACTGAAGTGCCGAAGGTGGGACTCGAACCCACACGGGCTTGCGCCCACGGCGCCCTGAACGCCGCGCGTCTACCAGTTCCACCACTCCGGCGAAGGGATGCATAATACGCTGAAGAGCCCCAGAGTTGAAGAGTTGGACTTTTCGACTCTGCAACCCGTTCTTGTCTCCCCGGAACCCTCTCTCTATCTTCGGTTTACGACACGCGTGGCCTCGATTCTCCAGCCCCCATCAACCGCCCGTCCTCCCCGGGCCGCCCGCCCGATTCGGGCCATTGCCCGGAATCCGCGCGCGCGTCACGACTACGAGATCCTCGACAAGTGGGAAGCGGGGCTGGTGCTCTCCGGCACCGAGGTGAAGGCGCTCCGGGCCGGGCGCGCGACCCTGGTGGGCGCCTTCGCGCGGGTGAAGCGCGGTGAGGTATGGCTCGAGGGCCTGCACATCCCGCCGTACGATGCGGGCAACATCCACAACCACGATCCGCTCCGCACCCGCAAGCTGCTCATGCATCGCAAGGAGATCCGGCGCCTGATCGGGGCGGTGGAACAGAAGGGATTCGCGCTGGTCCCGCTGGAGCTCTACTTCAAGGGGCCTAACGCGAAGGTGGTGGTCGCGCTGGGGAGGGGCAAGAAGGACCACGACCGTCGTGAGGACATCAAGAAGCGCGACGCGGAGCGTGAGATGGCGCGGGTGGCGAGGCGGCGGTGAGCGCGCGGCTGGCGGCGGCGGCGCTCCTGGCGTGGTACTCGGTGGCGCCGATCGCGGTCACGATCGCCTCGCCCCGGGGCGAGCGCCGGGTGCCGGTGAGGGTCGAGCGCGGGTATCCTGCCGTCGCCGTGGCCCAGCTCGCCCCGGTCCTCAGCGTGGAAGCGGCCGCGCCGCAGGCCGGCGCCGTGTCGGTCAGGGTGCTGGGCCGGCAGTTCGATTTCGTGCTCGACGCCGGCTATTTCCGCTTCGACGGTCGGATCTACACCTTGGCGGGAAGCCCGTACGTCGCGCGCGACTCCGTGTTCCTTCCGTTCCAGTGGCTGGTCGAGTATCTCCCGCGTTTCTTCGATGGCGTCTTCCGATACGACGTCGCGCGCGGACGGTTCGAGGAGCGGCCCGGGGGCGCCGCCCTGCGTCCCGCCGCGCCGGGCGCCGCTTTGCCGGCGGTGCCGGCCGTCGGGGTGAGGACGCCGGCGGCCGCGCATCGTCGCCGGGTCGTGGCGCTGGATCCCGGTCACGGCGGCCCCGACCTCGGCATGACCGGGCCGCTCGGCGGCCGGCCGTTCCTGCGCGAGAAGGACGTGACGCTCGCGGTCTCGCGCCTGGTGGCCGAGGAGTTGCGGCGGCGCGACGTGGGCGTGGTGCTCACCCGCACGTCCGACACCCTCATCGCCCTAGGCGATCGCGGGCGGATCGCGGGGGCGCGCGGCGCTGACCTGTTCGTCTCGGTCCACGTCAACGCGGCCAACCCGCGCTGGCGTGACGCCGAGAGCGCGCGCGGGTTCGAGACGTACTTCCTCGCCGAAGCGCGCACCGAGGACGCGCGGCGCGTGGCCCGGATGGAGAATGCCTCGGTCCGTTTCGAGACGACCGCCGATGCGACCGATGGCGACCCGCTCTCGTTCATCCTGAACGACCTGGCCCAGAACGAGCACCTCCGTGAGTCGAGCCGGCTGGCCGACCTGGTGCAGGACGCGCTCTCGGGCGTGCACCCCGCGGAGAGCCGCGGCGTGAAACAGGCTGGGTTCATGGTGCTGGCGACGTCCTACATGCCGGCGGTGCTGGTGGAGATCGGCTTCGGAAGCAACCAGCCGGAGGCGCGCTACCTCACCGGCGCAGCCGGTCAGCGCCGACTGGCGCGGGCCATCGCGGACGGCATCGCGCGCTACCTCGCGGAGTACGAACGCCGCGTGGCGGCTGGGAATCCATGACCGCGGGCACAGGCGCACAGCCGCCCAGCCGCACAGTCGCATCGCTCGGTGCGCCCGTGCTCCTGTCCGTCTGTGCCCTCTTGCTGTGCGGCTGCGCCTACTACAACGGCATGTACAACGCCAAGCGCTGGAGCCGCGCGGCGGAACGGTCTGAGCGCGCGGGCCGCACGTCCGAGGCGCGCGAGCGATGGCAGCGCGCGGCGATTCATGCCGAGTCGCTGACCGCGCGTCACCCGCGCTCGCGCTGGGCCGACGACGCCATGCTGGTGCGTGGCCGCGCGGCCCTGCACCTCGAGCTGAACACCGAGGCGGCGGCGCTGCTCACGCGGGCGGCCCGGCAGGCCGGCGAGCCGGAGCAGCGGCTCGAGGCGCTGCTGCTGCTGGGTCGAGCCAACCTGGCGCTGCGGCGTCACGCCGACGCGCGATCGGCCTTCGACTCGGCGGTCGGGTCGTCGTCCAACCAGCGGCGGGCCGAGGCGCTGTTGTACCGCGGCCGGACCCTCCTGGCGATGGGTGCGCCGGCCGACGCGCTCACGGACTTCAACCTGTCCACCCACCCGCGCGCGCGCTTCGAGCGCGCGCGGGCGGCTCTGGCTCTCCGTGACACGGCCTTGGCGCGCGCGACGTTCGATTCGCTGGCCACGGAACGGCGGTACGCGGAGCGCGACTGGCTGCCGGCGCTGGACAGTCTCGCGGCGGCCGGGACGCGGCAGCAGGCGGCGCTGATGGTAGACGCGCTGGCGCGGCGCGAGGATCTCGGCCGCGGCGAGCGCGCCCGGCTTCTTCTGGAGGACGGTGAGCGGGCGGCTAACGCGGGCGATGACGCGGCCGCGCTCTCGAGGTTCGGAGCGGTGGAGGAGTTGGTACCGGACAGTGCCGAGGCCAAGTCCGCCAGCGTGCGCTCGGAGCGGATCGCCCTGCGCGCCGCGCGAACCGACGACGAGGTCGCGGCGATCAGGGAGCGCCTCAGTGATCTGATGCAGCAGGGGGCGGCCGGCGCGCG
Organism: Gemmatimonadales bacterium; assembly: GCA_030697825.1. Taxonomy (NCBI): domain Bacteria; kingdom Pseudomonadati; phylum Gemmatimonadota; class Gemmatimonadia; order Gemmatimonadales; species Gemmatimonadales bacterium. Next base: position 29,156 of record JAUYOW010000232.1, read on the forward strand.
CGAGGCGCAGCCGCTGCTCCGCCTGCTCGACAAGGCCGACGGTCTGGAGCGTTTGTCGGCGACGCCCGACGCGTTCTGGTATCTTCGCGCCGAGTTGATTCGTGATTCGCTCCGTGCCCCCGGCCTCGCCGCGGTGGACTTCGCCGCCATGGTCGAGCGATTCCCCGACTCGCCGTGGACGCCCAAGGGACTGGTAGCAGCCATCGCGGCGGGGCACCCGGACGCCGACGCGCTGCGCGCGCTCCTGGTCACTCGCTATGCCGAGAGCCCGTATGCCGTCGCAGCATTGGGCGGCGACGCCGAGCGCTACGCCGCGCTCGAGGACTCGCTCCAGCGGGCGCTGGAGCTCGCGCCGGCGGTGCGGCGCGGCGCGACGACCAGGCCGGGCGCCAACCCCGCAGCGGCCGAACCACTCGACGACGATGAGTCGGTGGGGGGGCGCCGGCCGCCCCCGTCGACCCAGCCGCGTCCTGCCCAGCCTCGGCCACCGGCTCCCCGACCGACGCCGCCGCCGCGCCCGCGGCCCGGCGCGCGACCCACACCGTGAGCGTCCTGGCCGCGACGTTCGTAGGCATCCCGTTCCTGAACCCCGTGCTCCTGGCGGCCGGCACCGCGGGCTTCGGCCGCGAGGTGGCCGGAGTGATCGATCTCGAGGCGCTCGGAGGGCTGGTCACGAAGGCCGTGAGCGTCGAGCCTCGTCACGGCAACCCGGCGCCTCGCGTCGCCGAGACCGGCGGCGCGATGCTCAACTCGGTCGGGCTGGCGAACCCGGGGCTCGACGTGGTCCGGGGCGAGCACCTCCCCTGGCTTCGGGCCCATCTTCGGAACGCCCGCGTCATCGTCAACGTGGTCGGCAACACGGTCGAGGACTTCGTCGCCGTGGTCGCGGGGCTCACGGATGAGCCGGTAGTAGCCGCGTTCGAGCTCAACGTTTCGTGCCCGAACGTCGGGAAAGGCGGACTCGAGTTCGGCGCCGATGATGCGATACTCGCCGATCTGGTCCGGCGCGCGCGCGGTGCGACCCAGCACCCGCTCGTCGTGAAGCTCTCGCCGACGCTGCCCGACCCGGCGCGCACCGCCGCGGCCGCGACAGCCGCCGGCGCCGATGCCTTCACCGCGGTGAACACCATGCCGGCATTGCTATATGAGGAAGACGGTCGCCCGCGGCTCGGCGGCGGCGGCGGCGGGATGAGCGGCCCGCCGCTGCTGCCCGTCGGCGTGCGCGTTACTCGCATCCTTGCTCGCGAGAGCGGATGCCCGGTGATAGGCGCCGGCGGCGTTCGCAGCGGCCGGGACGCCTGGCAGTACCTGCGGGCCGGCGCGACCCTCGTCGCGGTAGGCACCGCGGCGCTCGCGGACCCGCGCGCCCCGGAGCGCATCGTGCGTGAGCTGCGCGAGATCGTCACCCGCGATCGCCCGGGACCCGGCGCTGAGCGAGTCGCGTAGCGCGATGGCCGAGATCGCCGTCGCGCTGGATCTTAGAGACTCCGCCGCCGTACTTGGGATGGTGGACGCACTCGGCGCGGACGCGACGTGGTACAAGGTTGGGCCGGTGCTTCTGGTGAGCGACGGGCCGGCGATCGTGAAGGAGCTGGTGGCGAGGGGCAAGCGCGTGTTCCTGGACCTCAAGTGGCACGACATCCCCAACACGGTGGCGGGCGCGGTGGCGGCGGCGGGTGCGATCGGCGCGGCCCTCGCCACGGTACACCTGGCGGGAGGCGCGCGCATGCTGGCAGCCGCGGCCGAGGCGCGCCGTGGCGGGCTGAGACTGGTCGGCGTCGGGATCCTGACGTCGCTGGGCGGGCCGGAGTACGCGGAGGTGGTGGGACGCCCCGTGACCGACCTCGCCGCGGAGCAGCGCCGGCTGGTGGAGCATGGTCTGGGCGCCGGGCTCGATGGGTTCGTGACCGCCGCGTCGGAAGCGCCCACGGTGCGCGGGCTCGCCGGACCCGGCGCGCTGCTGGTCGTGCCCGGTATCCGCCGCGCCGCCGACGCCCCCGACGACCAGCGCCGCGTCACCACTCCCGGCGAGGCGGTGCGCGCGGGCGCCGATCTGCTCGTGGTCGGCCGGCCGATCACCGGTGCGCCGGATCCGCGCGCGGCGCTGCGCGCGATCCGCGAGGAGATGGACCGGTGATCCGCGTCCTCGGCATGCTGGCGTGCGCCACCTGCCTTGGCGCCGCGGCTCCGCCGGGCTTAGGCCGATCCGAAAGCCCGACGACTTCCGGCCGTTCTCCCGGTGAGCTTCTTCGCGCCTGCACATCGGTAGACCGTACCCCGCAGGCCGAGTCGCTGCTCGTGGCCGCGCGGCGTGCCGCCCGCGCGTTCGCCAGGCACGAATTCGACGAGCTGGTGGCACAGAGCAACGGCATCCTGCTCAGCCTGCCGGGGTCGGACCCGTCGGCGCCACTCCAGCCGGCGCAGGCCGCCCTGCTGCTCCACGCCTTCGCCGACGGCGCGGACGAAGAATCGGTGGAGGTCGTGGTGGCGCGGCACGTGGACCGGGACCGTGCATACGTCGAAGCGAGGCGTGTTTTCACCCTGCGCGGTACTACGACTCGGCGCACCCAAACCATATACTTGGGGCTGCGCCTGGAAAGGGTGTCGTACCGCCTGGTGGAGCTCCGGGTGGTGCCGTAAATCCGGAGTGCCGGGGTCGCTTGCGCCAAGTTCAGGACCCGTCTATGTTTGGGGTCTTGTCCTGAACCGGGCTGAGGGGCCTTTCTTGAAGGTACGTAGCAGCGTCAAACCGGTCTGTGAGCACTGCAGGGTCGTCAAGCGCCGCGGCGTGATCCGGGTGATCTGCAAGCGCTCCCCAAAACACAAGCAGCGGCAGGGTTAGCGCATGGCACGAATCTCGGGCGTCGACCTTCCGCGCGACAAGCGCATCGAAGTCGGTCTCATGGCCATCTTCGGCGTCGGGCGCACCACGGCCGCGCGCATCCTCGAGCGGACGGGCATCGCGTCGTCCACGCGGGTGCGAGACCTCACCGACAACGAAGTCTCGCGGCTCCGGCAGGTGATCGAGCGCGACTTCAAGGTCGAAGGCGCCCTGCGCACCGAAGTCGCGATGAACATCAAGCGGCTGATGGATATCGGCTGCTACCGCGGCATCCGCCACCGGCGCGGGCTGCCGGTACGCGGGCAGCGCACGCGGACCAACGCGCGGACCAAGAAGGGCCCGCGCCGGACCATCGCCGGAAAGAAGAAAGTGCTGGCTAAGAAGTAACCCATGGCCGACGAACCGACGACCGTACCGGCCGCGACGCCGGCGCCCGAGGGCGCCGCCGCGGCGACCGCTGCCGAAGGGGACAAGGCTCCCCGCAAGGCCGGCGGAAAGCGCACCAAGAAGGTCGTGGAGTCGGAGGGCATCGCGCACGTGATGGCGACCTTCAACAACACGATCGTCACGATCACCGATCTCCACGGTAACACCGTCGCCTGGGGCACCGCCGGGAAGTCGGGGTTCAAGGGATCGAAGAAGTCCACGCCTTTCGCCGCTACCGTCGCGGCCGAGCAGGCGGGGCGCGACGCCTACAATCTCGGCGTCCGCCGGGTGCATGTCCGCGTGCAAGGTCCCGGGTCGGGCCGGGAATCGGCGATCCAGGCGCTCGCTAACGCGGGGCTCAACATCAAGTCCATCCGGGACGTGACGCCGATCCCGCACAACGGCTGCCGCCCTCCGAAGAAGCGCAGGGTCTAGTGGGACGATACACGGACGCGAACTGCAAGCTCTGCCGCCGCGAGGGGGAGAAGCTGTTCCTCAAGGGCGCACGGTGCCTGACGGAGAAGTGCGCGGTGGAGAAGCGCGCCTATGCGCCCGGCCAGCACGGCCAGACGGCGGGGCGCCGGCGCAAGGCGTCGCAGTACTCGCGCCAGCTGCGTGAGAAGCAGAAGGTGAAGCGGATCTACGGGCTGACTGAGCGGCAGTTCCGCAACACCTTCCAGAGGGTCCTGCGCGAGGACGGCGTGACGGGCGAGAACCTGCTCATCGCGCTGGAGTCGAGGCTGGACAACGTCGTCTACCGGCTCGGCTTCGCGGCCAGCCGAAAGGCGGCGCGCCAGCTGGTGGGCCACGGCCACGTCGAGGTGAACGGCCGGCGGGTGGATGTTCCGTCTTTCGTCCTGAAGCAGGGGGACGAGATCCGCGTCGCCCAGGCGAGCCGCGAACTGGAATCGGTGGCGGTCGCCCAGGACCTGGCGTCCAAGGGGCAGGCAGTGCCGTGGATCGCGGTGGACCGCGAGGCCCGGACCGGCAAGGTCACCGAGCGTCCGAGCCGGGACACGATCCCCGTCGCGGCCGAAGAACAGCTGATCGTCGAGCTTTATTCCAAATGAGCATGACCATCGATTTGACGGGGCTGGTCCGCCCGCACCTGGTCGAGATGACCAAGCGGGAAGACAACCCGAACGCCGCCGAGTTCCGGCTGCAGCCGCTCGAGCGGGGGTTCGGGTACACGCTGGGCAACGCCATGCGGCGGATGCTGCTTTCCTCGCTGCGCGGGTCCGCCGTGTGGGCGTTCCGCATGGACGGCGTCCAGCACGAGCACCAGACGGTGCCGGGCGTGGTCGAGGACGTGCACCAGATCATCCAGAAGCTCAAGTCGCTGACGATCGTGCTCGCGCCCGAAGTCGACGAGGCCGTGCTGCATATCCATCATGCGGCCGAAGGCCCGGTTTACGTGCGCGACATCGAGCCGCACGGCTCGGTGCGCGTGGTGAACCCGGACCACCTCCTGTTCACGGTGCAGGACGACCACGAGCTCAACATGGAGCTCTACGTCAAGAAGGGCCGCGGGTACGTCGAGGCCGAGCAGCACCCGGTGGACCGCGCGATGCCGGTCGACGTGGTGCGGGTGGACTCGCTCTACAGCCCGGTTCGGCGCGCCAACTTCACCGTCACGGAGACGCGCGTGGGACAGCGCACCGACTTCGACCGCCTCACCCTCACCGTCGAGACCAACGGGGCGATCACCCCTGAGGACGCGGTGGCGTACGCGGCCGCGCTCTCCCAGCACCACTTCTCGTACTTCGTCTCCTTCGGCACGGTGCCGATGGTCGAGGCCGAGACCGCGGCGCAGCCCTCGGGCGACACCGAGCGTCTTCGCACGCTGCTGGGCCGCGTGATCGACGAGTGCGGCCTCTCGGTCCGGTCCATCAACTCACTCAAGAACTCCAACATCCGGACTCTCGGCGACCTGGTGCGCAACACCGAGGAACAGCTCCTCAAGGTGCGCAACGTCGGTGAGAAGGCGGTGGCCGAAATAGCCGAGCTGCTGCTGCGCGAGGGGCTGAACTTCGGCATGCAGTGGGAAGAGAGCGAGGCGGGGTTCCGCCTCCTCGACCGCGGTACGACTCCCGTGGTACGGCCGGTAACGGCCGAGGCGGGGAAGGAAGCGTAGATGCGGCATCGGGCCAAGCACCGCCAGCTCTCCCGCACCTCGGAGCACCGCCGGGCGCTGCTCTCGAACATGGCGACCAGCCTGTTCCGTCACGACGCCATCGTCACGACGGTAGCCAAGGCCAAGGAGCTGCGGCCGGTGGCGGAGAAGCTCATAACCCTGGCCCGCCGCGGCGACCTGCACGCGCGCCGGCTGGTAGAACGCCGCATCCGGGACAAGGACGTGAGCAGCCGGCTGTTCAAGGAGATCGGGCCGCGTTTCCAGGCCCGGCCCGGCGGCTACACCCGCATCATCCGGATCGGCCACCGGGTCGGCGACGGGGCGGAGACGGCCAGGATCGAGCTGCTGAAGGAATAGCCGTTGGCCTTCACCCCGCCTTTTTCACCCGATTCGACTTGATACAGGCCACGCAGACCCGCACCCGCTTGGGGGCGCCGTCCACCAACGTCCGCACGGTCTGGAGGTTGGGGTACCAGCGCCGTATCGTCCGGTTGTTGGCGTGGGAGACGGTGTTGCCGAACGTCGGGCCCTTGCCGCATACCGTGCACTTCCGCGCCACGTTTTCCTCGCTTCAAAAAGACGTCAACAGCCGTTAAGTTTAGCCCGCTTTAGCCGTGCCTCGCAAGGGGTTGGCCCACTCGGGCGCACGCCGCGCGCCGCCCCAAACCGTTCGCCGGATTGAGGAATGCCGACCGCGCTGATCACCGGAGTCACAGGCCAGGACGGCTCGTACCTCGCCGAGCTGCTGCTCGCCAAGGGCTATCGGGTCGTGGGCATGGTGCGTCGTACCTCACACGACAGCTACGAGCGCATCCAGCATCTGGTCGGCGCGATAGAAATCATGGCGGCCGACCTGTTGGACCAGCATTCGTTGCAGAGCGTGATCGCGGATGCCCGGCCGGACGAGATCTACAACCTCGCGGCGCAGTCTTTCGTCCCGACCTCGTGGTCGCAGCCGGTGCTGACGGGTGAGTTCACGGCCCTGGGGGTCACGCGGCTGCTCGACGCCATCCGCCTGGCGAAGCCCGACGCGAAGTTCTATCAGGCCAGCTCCAGCGAGATGTTCGGCAAGGTGCGCGAGACGCCCCAGGTAGAGACCACGCCCTTCTACCCGCGGTCGCCTTACGGCGTGGCGAAGGTCTACGGGCATTACATCACGGTGAACTACCGCGAATCGTACGGCCTGTACGCGGTCAGCGGGATCCTCTTCAACCACGAGAGCCCGCGCCGCGGGCTCGAGTTCGTGACGCGCAAGATCACCGACGGCGTGGCGCGCATCAAGCTGGGGCTGATAACCAGCCTCAAGCTGGGGAACCTCGACGCCCGGCGCGACTGGGGCTACGCGGGCGACTACGTTGACGCGATGTGGCGGATGCTCCAGCAGCCGGAGCCCGAGGACTACGTGATCGGGACCGGCGTGCAGCACAGTGTCCGGGACTGCTGCCAGGTGGCGTTCGGGCACGTGGGTCTCGACTGGCAACGTCACGTAGAGCACGATGCCCGGTACGACCGTCCGGCCGAGGTCGACCTGCTGCTCGCGAACCCGTCGAAGGCCCGAACCCGGCTGGGCTGGATGCCGGGGGTGAGCTTCGAGCAACTCATCAAGATGATGGTTGATGCGGATCTGGCCCGGCTCCAAGGAAAGTCGTGACGGTCCTGGTGACCGGGGCCGACGGTTTCGTCGGACGCTGGGTGCTGCGCTCCTTGCTGGCTGCGGGGCACGAGGTCGTGGGCGCCATCCGGCCGGGGGCCCCTCGGGACGACGGCCTCGAGGATACGGAGCGCAGGGCGGTGCGCTGGGTGCCGCTCGAGTTGGGCGACCTGCAGTCGGTGCGGCAGGCGGCGGGGCTGCAGTGCGACGCCGTGATCCACCTTGCGGCGGTGGCCTCGGGCACGGACGCGCTCGCCGATCCGGGTGTGGCGTGGGAGGTGAACGCCGCGGGCACGGCGCGCCTGCTAGGGGAGCTGGGGCGGCGGAGAAGCCTGGGGGAGGCGGACCCAGTCGTCGTGGTGGTGTCCACGGCGGAGGTGTATGGGGCCGGCCACACGCGGCCGATCGTCGAGACCGAGCCGGCAGCGCCGCGTTCCCCGTACGCGGCCTCCAAGCGCGGAGCAGAGCTCGCGGCGCAGGAGACTCGAGAGCGCACCGGGCTCCGGGTGGTGATCGCGCGGGCCTTTCCGCACACCGGACCCGGCCAGGATGAGCGGTTCGTGGCGCCGGCGTTCGCGCGGCGACTACGGGGCGCGCGGCTCGCGCGGGCCCGCGTCGTGAAGGTAGGCAACCTGGAGCCGATGCGTGATTTCCTGGACGTGCGCGACGTCGCGGCCGCCTACGTGAGGTTGATGGGGTGCGGAGCGGCCGGTGAGGTGTACAACGTCGCATCCGGGGTCGGCGTGACGCTGCGAGAACTGTTCGACCAGCTGGCCGCGATCGTCGGCGTGGACGCGATCCCGGAGCCGGACCCCGAGTTCATGCGGCCGGCGGACATCCCGTACCTCGTCGGCGACGCGTCGAAGCTGCGCGCGGCGACCGGCTGGGCCCCGACCTGCCGTCTGGAGCAGACGCTCCTGGACCTGGTGAATGCCCAAGCGGACTGACCTGCACCGCATCCTGCTCATCGGCAGCGGCCCGATCGTGATCGGGCAGGGGGCGGAGTTCGACTATTCCGGCACCCAGGCCGTGAAGGCGCTCAAGGAGGAGGGGTACGAGGTCGTCCTGGTCAACTCGAATCCGGCGACGATCATGACGGACCCGGAGCTCGCGGACCGGACCTACCTCGAGCCCGTGACGCCGGAGTGGGTCGAGCGGGTGATCGCCCGGGAGCGCCCGGACGCGCTTCTTCCGACGATGGGCGGGCAGACGGCGCTGAACGTGGCCATGGCGCTGCACGAGTCGGGGGTGCTCGAGAAGTACGGGGTCGAGCTGATCGGCGCGAACGCGCGCGCCATCAAGATGGCGGAGGACCGCGAGGAGTTCGCGGTGGCGATGGGTCGCATCGGGCTGGGCGTGCCGGTGGGCGGGTTCGCGAAGTCGGCGGAGGACGCGCCGCGCATCGTCGGGCGGACCGGTTATCCCGCCATCATCCGTCCCAGCTTCACCCTGGGCGGGACGGGCGGTGGCGTGGCCTACATCCCGGCCGAGCTGGACGGCCTGGTGCGGCGGGGCCTGGAGCTCTCGCCGGTGGGGAAGGTGCTGATCGAGCGCAGCGTCATCGGCTGGAAGGAGTTCGAGCTCGAGGTGATGCGGGACCGGCGCGACAACGTCGTCATCGTCTGTTCGATCGAGAACCTGGACCCGATGGGGGTGCACACCGGCGACAGCATCACGGTGGCGCCGGCGATGACGCTGACCGACCGCGAGTACCAGGCGATGCGTGACGCGGCCATCGCCATCATCCGCGAGATCGGCGTCGAGGCGGGCGGCTGCAACATCCAGTTCGCGGTGAACCCCGCCGACGGCGAGATGCTGGTGATCGAGATGAACCCTCGGGTCTCGCGGTCCTCGGCGCTGGCGTCGAAGGCGACCGGCTTCCCGATCGCGCGCATGGGTGCGAAGCTCGCCATCGGCTACACGCTCGACGAGCTGCCCAACGACATCACGAAGACGACGCCGGCCTCGTTCGAGCCGGTCCTCGATTACGTGGTCGTGAAGTTCCCGCGTTTCGCGTTCGAGAAGTTCCCCCTGGCGGACTGGAGGCTCACCACGCAGATGAAGTCGGTGGGCGAGTCGATGGCCATCGGGCGGACCTTCAAGGAGGCGTTCCAGAAGGGGATCCGCGCGCTGGAGATCGACCGGCCGGGCTGGGTCATCGGGGCGACGCCGGAGGACGACCGGCTGGAGCACGACGACCCGGCCTCGATCCGGGCGGCGCTCCGCCAGACGGCTCCGGAGCGGGTCTACCAGATCAAGCGGGCGCTCTACGCGGGGATCCCCCGCGAGGAGATCGCGCGGCTGACGGGCATCGACCCGTGGTTCGTGGCGCAGATGGAAGAGCTGGTCGAGGCGGAGCGCGGCTGGACCGTGAACCGGCGGATCAACTGGACGACCTACCCCCGGGCCGAGCAGGAGGCGCAGCTCCGCCACATGAAGCGGCTGGGCTTCTCGGACATTCAACTGGCGAGGTTGGGCGGTGGGGTCGAGGACGAAGTCCGCGCCGAGCGGGAGGCGCTGGGCATCCGTCCGGCCTACAAGACGGTGGACACGTGCGCCGGTGAGTTCCCGTCGGCTACGCCGTACCTGTATTCGTCGTACGACGACGAGAACGAATCCGAGCCGTTCGGGGAGCGGGGTATCGTCATCCTCGGCTCGGGCCCGAACCGGATCGGGCAGGGCGTGGAGTTCGACTACTGCTGCGTGCGCGCCGGCCTGGCGTTCCGGGAGATGGGCTACCGCACCATCATGATCAACTCGAACCCTGAGACGGTCTCGACCGATTTCGACATCTCGGACAAGCTCTACTTCGAGCCGCTCACCTTCGAGGACGTGATCGAGATCATCGAGCTGGAGCGGCCGCTCGGGGTCGTGGTGCAGCTGGGCGGACAGACCCCGCTGAAGCTCGCCAAGCGGCTCGAGGCGGCCGGGGTACGGATCCTCGGCACCTCGCCTGACGCGATCGACACCGCGGAGGACCGGCGGCGTTTCGAGGCCATCGCGCGGCGCCTCAAGATCATGCAGCCGCCGTCGGGAACGGCGACCAGCACGGCGGAGGCGCTGGAGGTGGCCGAGCGGGTGGGGTATCCGGCGCTGGTGCGGCCGTCGTACGTGTTGGGCGGGCGGGCGATGATGATCGTGTACGACGCCAGCCAGCTGAAGGACTACTTCGCCACGGCGGCGCGGGTGGCGCCGGAGCACCCGGTGCTGATAGACCGGTTCCTGGAGGACGCCTTCGAGGCGGACGTGGACGCGATCGCCGACGGCCAGCGGTGCGTGATCGGCGGCGTGATGCAGCACATCGAGGACGCGGGCATCCACTCGGGCGACTCGGCCTGCGTGATGCCGCCCTACCTCATCGGCGAGCGCGAGATCGAGGAGATGCGGCAGTCCACCAAGGCGCTCGCGGCGGCGCTCGGCGTGGTGGGGCTCATCAACGTGCAGTTCGCCATCAAGGACGGGGTGGTCTATTGCCTCGAGGTCAACCCGCGGGGCTCGCGCACCGTGCCCTTCGTGTCGAAGGCCATCGGCGTCTCCCTGGCCCGGCTGGCCGCGGGGGTGATGGCAGGCCGCTCGCTCGAGTCGCTCGGCTTCACGGAAGAGGTGGAGATGCAGTACGTGGCGGTGAAGGAGGCGGTGTTCCCGTTCACCAAGCTGCCGAACGTTGACACGCTGCTCGGGCCGGAGATGCGTTCCACCGGTGAAGTGATGGGGATCGCGGACTCCTTCGGCTGGGCGTTCGCGAAGGCGCAGATCGCCGCTGACGGCGCGCTGCCGACGACCGGCGCCATCATGGTGACGGTGAACGACAGCGACAAGCCGACGGTGACCCCTATCGTGCGCCGCTTCCACGAGATGGGCTTCCGGCTGATCGCGACGGAAGGGACGGCGCGGCACCTCCAGAAGCGCGGGATCCCGTGCGAGAAGGTGCTGAAGGTCTGGGAGGGGCGCCCCAACGCGGTGGACCTCATAGTCACGGGGCAGGTCCAGCTGCTGATAAACACGCCGCTCGGCAAGTACTCGCAGCGTGACGACTACGAGTTACGCCGCGCCGCGCTGACCCACCGGGTGCCGTACACGACGACGATGTCTGCAGCATCCGCCGCATGCGACGCGGCGATCGCGCTGCGGAGCTCGCGCGGGGACGTGCTGTCGCTCCAGGAGCGGTACCTACGACATGGGCAATCCAACGTGCAGGTGGCGTGATGGGTGGAGCGAAGGAACCAAAGAAGAAGGCGGCCGCCGCGGGTCGGGCGGCACCGGCGTCCAAGGCCAAAGCCGGCAAGGCGCCGCCATTCCCGTCCGACAAGCTCCCGGGCGCGGTGAAGAACGGTGAGCCGCTGGGGCGGCACACGACGTTCCGCATCGGTGGTCCGGCGCTGGTCCACTTCCAGCCGGCCACCGTCGAGGCGGTCGTGGGCGCCGTCGCCTGGGCCAAGCAGCACGGCCTCCCGTGGCTGGTGCTGGGCCTCGGGTCCAACGTCCTGATCCGCGACGGCGGATTCCGCGGCCTGGTCCTCAAGATCGGCAAGGGACTGGACACCTTCACGCACCGGGCCGGGACCTGGAAGGTCGGAGCGGGACTGCCGGTGCCGCTCCTGGCCCGCAAGAGCGCGGAGGCCGGGTTCGCCGGCGTGCAGCGGCTGGTGGGCGTGCCTGGGACCGTGGGCGGCGGCGTCTTCATGAACGCCGGGGCGCACGGTCAGGACTTCGAGCACGTGTTGATCTCAGCCACGGTGCTCACCCCGGCGGGCGAGATAGAGGACAAGGCGAAGAAGGCCATTTCCTTCAGCTACCGGAAGAGCGGGCTCGAGGGTCACGTCGTCCTGGGGTGCGCGTTGAAGCTGGAGGAGGACAGCCCCGAGCGCGTGAAGGCCGACCTGGCGATGGTGCTCAAGAAGCGCAAGGAGGGCACGCCGTTCGACCAGCCGTGCTGCGGCAGCGTCTTCAAGAACCCGGCGGAGATGACCGCCGCCCGGCTCATCGACCGGTGCGGGCTCAAGGGGCGGCGCGTCGGTGGTGCGGAGATCTCGACCATGCACGCCAACTACATCGTGAACAAGGGCAACGCCTCGGCCGACGATGTGATGAAGCTGATCGACATCACCCGGACCGCGGTCTTCAAGGAGTTCGGCATCGAGCTGGAACTCGAGGTCAAGGTCCTCGGCGAGGCGAAGTGAGCGACATCTTCGTCCATCCTTCGTCGTTCGTGGACGAGGGGGCCGTGATCGGGAAGGGCACCAAGGTCTGGCACTTCTGCCACGTGATGGCGGGCGCGCGGGTCGGCGAACGGTGCAACATCGGACAGAACTGCGTGATCATGCCCGGCACGCGGCTCGGGAACAACGTGAAGCTCCAGAACAACGTGTCGGTCTACGAGGGCGTGGTGCTCGAAGACGACGTGTTCTGCGGCCCTTCCATGGTGTTCACCAACGTGGCTACGCCGCGGAGTCACGTGAACCGCCGCGGCGAGTACGATCGGACGCTGGTGAAGCAGGGCGCGAGCATCGGCGCGAACGCGACTATCGTCTGCGGCACGACGCTGGGGCGGTTCAGCTTCGTGGGCGCCGGCGCCGTGGTCACCAGGGACGTGAAGGATCACGCCCTGGTGGTGGGGAACCCGGCCCGGCAGATCGGCTGGATGTGCCAGTGCGGCGAGCGGCTCGCGCTGACGGACGGCCGCGGTGCCTGCGCGCGCTGCGGATCCGGGTACGCCGACCAGGCCGGAGAGCTGGTGCCGCGATGAACGTTCCGCTGCTCGACCTCAAGGCGCAGCACGCGGCCATCAAGGACGCGGTGGTCTCGCGCGTGCTCGCGCTCGCCGAGTCGCAGCTCTTCATTCTGGGGCAGCCGGTGCAGGACCTCGAGGTCCGCATTGCGGCGCTATCGCACGCGACCCACGGCATCGGCGTCGCGAGCGGGACGGACGCGCTGCTCCTGCCGCTCAAGGCGCTCGACATCGCGCCGGGTGACGAGGTGATCACGAGCACGTTCACCTTCTTCGCGTCCGCCGGCGCGATCCACAACGCGGGCGCGAAGCCGGTGTTCGTTGACGTCGATCCGGCGACCTACAACCTCGACCCGGTGGCCGTCGAGGCCGCGATCACGCCGCGCACCCGAGCTATCATGCCGGTGCACCTGTTCGGCCAGATGGCGGCGATGGAGCGGCTCCTCCCGACCGCCAAGGAGCACGGCCTCGCGATCATCGAGGACGCGTGCCAGGCGATCGGGGCGCGCCGCAAGGTGAGCGGGGAGTGGCGGACCGCCGGCGAGCTGGGGAGGGCGACGGCCTTCTCGTTCTTCCCGTCCAAGAACCTGGGCGGCTGGGGCGACGGCGGGATGGTGGTCACTTCGGATGAGGGGATGGCCCAGCGGGTGCGGCGGTTGCGGACGCACGGCGGCATGAAGACGTACCACCACGACGAGGTAGGCACGAACTCGCGGCTCGACGCCCTCCAGGCCGCGGTGCTGATCGCCAAGCTGCCGTACCTCCAGTCATGGAGCGAGGCGAGGCGCGCGCACGCGGCTTGGTACTCGAAGGCGCTGGCGGGGATCGCGGGGGTACGCGCTCCATCTACCGACCCGGCCAACGAGCACATTTTCCACCAGTACGTGATCGAAGCCGATCGCCGCGAAGCGCTCCAGGAGCACCTCAAGGCGGGGGGCATCGGGTCGGCGGTGTACTACCCGGTCCCGCTCCATCTGCAGCCCTGCTTCGCATACCTGGGCTACCGGGCCGGCGCGCTGCCGGTCGCGGAGGCGGCCGCGGCGCGAGTGCTCGCGCTCCCAGTGTATCCGGAGCTGACCGACGGGCAGAAGTCGCACGTGGTCGCCACCATCCGCGGGTTCTACGGCGGGTGAGCCGGGTACGGGTGGGCGTCATCGGGGCCGGGACGTGGGGTAAGAACCACCTCCGCGCGCTCGCCGGGCATCCGGAGGCCGAACTGGTGGCGGTGTGCGACACGGCGGCCAAGGTGCGGGAGCGGGTGGCGCGGCAGTATCCGGGTGTGAAGGTCACGCAGGACGCGGCGGAGCTGCTGGGGGAGGTGGAGGCGGTGGTGATCGCCAGCCCCGCCGCCACGCACGCGGACTTGGCGCGGCAGGCGGTGGCCGCGGGCGTGCCGGCGTTGGTCGAGAAGCCGTTCGCGCTGTCGGTGAAGGACGCGGAGGACGTGGCAGAGCGCGCGGCGAAGGCGGGAGTGCCGCTGCTCGCGGGGCACCTGCTCGAGTACCATCCGGCGGTCGAGCGTCTTCGGGAGCTCGTAGCCGCGGGCACCCTGGGGCGGGTGTACTACCTCTACGGTCAACGCGTGAACCTGGGGCAGATCCGCCCCGACGAAAACGCCCTGTGGAGTTTCGGCCCGCACGACGTGTCCGTGTCCCTGTTCGTTCTCGGAGAGAGCCCGGTCCGAGTGAGCGCAGTGGGGAAGAGCTACCTCCAACCGGGCATCGAGGACGTGGTCTTCCTCAACCTGGAGTTCGCGTCGGGGGTGCTGGCGCACGTTCAGATGTCGTGGCTCGATCCGCACAAGGAGCGGAAGATCACCGTGGTGGGTGCGAAGCAGATGGTGGTGTTCGACGACATGCAGCCGCGCGAGAAGCTGCGGATCTACGACAAGGGCGTGGACCGGCCGCCGGAATACGGATCGTACGGCGAGTCGCTCCAGATCCGCGAGGGGGACATCTTCATCCCCCGGATCGCGAACACCGAACCGTTGACCGCCGAGCTCTCGCACTTCCTCAAGGTGGCGCGTGGCGAAGCGACCGCGCGGAGCGATGCCGCCGACGGCGTTCGCGTGGTAAGGGTGCTCGAGGCGGCGTCGGCGTCCCTTCGACAGGGTGGACAACCGGTGGGAGTCACGGCGTGACCAAACGGAAGTACGAGGAGCAGCTCTGCGCCAAGGCGGCCGACCGTTCGGCGCTGATCGGCATAGTGGGCCTGGGCTACGTGGGGCTGCCGCTGGCCATGGAGATGGCGCGGGCGGGTTACCGGGTGCTGGGCTTCGACCTGAGCGCGCGCGTCGTGGACGGCATCACCGCCGGCCGCTCGCACATCCAGGACGCCCCGTCGGAGGGCCTGTCGGGCTACGTGCGCGACGGCAGGATCGCCGCGACCACGGACCTCTCGCGGATGAGCGAGCCGGACTGCATCGCGATCTGCGTTCCCACGCCGCTGTCCAAGACACGGGACCCCGACGTGTCGTTCATCGTCGCGGCTACTGAGAGCGTGACGAAGACCCTGCGCGCCGGGCAGTTGATCGTGCTCGAGAGCACGACCTATCCGGGCACGACCCGCGATCTGATGCTGCCGGCCCTCGAGACCAGCGGCCTCAAGGTGGGAGAGGACTTCTTCCTCGCCTTCAGCCCCGAGCGAATAGATCCGGGCAACGCGAAATTCGGCACCCGGAACACGCCCAAGGTGGTCGGCGGTGTGACTTCGGCCTGCTCGCGCGTGGTCGTGGCCATCTACCAGGCGGCGATCGACACGCTGGTGCCGGTCAGCTCGCCGGAAGCGGCCGAGTTGGTCAAGCTGCTCGAGAACACGTTCCGTTCCGTGAACATCGGGCTGGTGAACGAGATGGCGGTGGTCTGCGACAAGCTCGGCGTAGACGTCTGGGAGGTCATCGAGGCGGCGGCTACCAAGCCGTTCGGCTACATGAAGTTCACCCCGGGGCCGGGGCTGGGCGGGCACTGCATCCCGATCGATCCCCACTACCTCGCGTGGAAGATGCGCGGGCTCAACTATCGAACCCGGTTCATCGAGGTGGCCGGCGAGGTGAACGCCGAGATGCCCGAGTTCTGGGTGAGCAAGGTGGTCGAAGCGCTGAACGATCACTCCAGGGCGGCGCGAGGGTCGACCGTGCTGGTGGTGGGCGTGGCCTACAAGAAGGACATCGACGACATCCGGGAGAGCCCGGCACTCGACATCATCAAGCTGCTGCAGCTGATGGGGGCGAACGTCCTCTATCACGACCCGCACGTACCGGAGTTCCGGGACGACGGCTCGACTCTCCGGTCCACGCCGCTCACGGCGGATCTGGTGCGCGGGGCGGATTGCGTGGTGATCGTGACCGACCACACCGGGCTCGACTACGCGATGATCGCCGGCGAGTCCCGTGCGGTGGTGGACACGCGGCACGCGATCGCGGGCCTGGCGCGGAAGCGGTAGCTGAGTTGAAGGTAGGGGTCACCGGGGCGGGCGGGCTCCTCGGCAGCACCCTGGTGCCGTTGTGGCGCCGCGCCGGCGCGGAGGTGGTCGCCTGGCGCCGGGCGGACCTGGACGTGACCGACGAGCAGGCCGTGCTTGCCGCGATCGCCGATGTGATGCCCGACGTGGTGGTCCACGCGGCCGGCTACACCGCGGTCGATCGCGCCGAGGCGGAGCCAGACGAGGCCATGTGGGTCAACGGTCAGGGCACTGCGAACGTGTGCCGCGCCTGCGAGGCCGCGGGGACCCGGGTGGTCTACATCAGCACCGACTACGTTTTCGATGGATACGAAGCGGGGCCGATCGCGCCGGACGCTACGCCGGCACCCTTGGGCGCGTACGGTCGCAGCAAGCTCCAAGGCGAGCGCGAAGTGCGGGCGCTGGGCGATGCCGGTGTCGTGGTTCGCACGGGATGGATGTACGGCCCCGGCGGCAGCAACTTCGTGGACACCATGCGGGGTGCGGCCGCGGAGCGACGTCCGGTGATGGTGGTCGCAGACCAGCGTGGGGCGCCGACGTCGTCGCGGCTCGTAGCGGAAGCGTTGTGGGGACTCTGCTCCGCCGGCGTATCGAAGGAATGGCACGTGATGTCGTCCGGTCCCGCGACCTGGTTCGACGTCGCGCGCGCGGTCTACGAGTTCGCCGGAGTGTCGGTCGGCTTGGTGACGCCGTGCTCGACGGCCGAGCTGGGGCGGCCGGCGCCGCGGCCGGCGAACTCCTACCTCGACTGCCGGTCCGTGGAGGCGCGATTGGGGGTGCGATTACCGGATTGGCGCGAGCAGGTCCGGGCGTACGTATGCGAAGGCGTCATGCCGGGGACAGGGTTGATCGGAGAGGCCGTCGCGTGAAGGGGGTGATCCTGGCGGGCGGGCTGGGCTCACGCCTCTCGCCCATGACGCGGGTGACGAACAAACACCTGCTTCCGGTCTACGACCGGCCAATGATCTACTATCCCCTGGAGACGCTGGTCGAGGCGGGGATCACCGAGATCATGCTGGTCACCGGCGGGAACAATGCGGGGGACTTCCTGCGCCTGCTCGGGAACGGCAAGGAGTTCGGCCTGCGCCGCTTGCACTACACCTATCAGGAAGGTGAGGGCGGCATTGCAGCCGCGCTTCGCCTCACGGAGGACTTCGCCGATGGCGAGCCGGTGTGCGTCATCTTGGGCGACAATATCCTGGGCCAATCGATCCGCCCGGCGGTCGAGCGGTACGCGCGGCGGGGACGCGGCGGCATGGTGCTGCTGAAGGAGGTCCCGGACCCCGAGCGCTTCGGCGTGCCGGTGTTCGACGGAGACCGCATCGTGGCGATCGAGGAGAAGCCGAAACAGCCGAAGTCGCGCTACGCGGTCATCGGCGTGTACCTGTACGACGCCCGCGTCTACGAGATCGTCGCCGGTCTCGCGCCGTCGGGCCGCGGGGAGTTGGAGATCACGGACGTCAACAACCAGTACCTCGCCTGGGGCGAGCTCGCGCACGAAGTGATCGACGGCTGGTGGACCGATGCGGGGACGGTGGAGAGCCTGTTCCGCGCCGCCACCCTGGTGGCCAGGGGGAAGGGGAACGCCAGTGAAACGGTTTGAGCCTCCGTCGCGCACCCTCATCGAGGGCGTACGGACGAAAGCTCTGAAAGTCCTGGCCGACGAGCGCGGCCGCCTCATGGAGATGCTGCGGGCCGACGACGAGCTGTTCGTGAAGTTCGGCCAGGTCTACGTCACGGCCGCCTATCCGGGCGTGGTCAAGGCGTGGCACTATCACGAGCGCCAGACCGACCACTTCGTGTGCGTGCGGGGCATGATGAAGGTCGTCCTGTACGACGAACGCGAGGCGTCGGCGACGAAGGGGCTCATCAACGAGTTCTTCATCGGGGACCACCATCCGCTCCTGGTCCAGATCCCGCCGCTGGTGTTCCACGGCTTCAAGTGCATCTCGGAGCACGAGGCGTTGGTGGTGAACCTCGCCACCGAGGTCTATGACTACCAGCGTCCCGACGAGTTCCGGGTGGACGCGCATGACCCGCGCATCCCGTACGACTGGTCGCGCAAGGACGGCTGAGCGTGCATCTCCTCGTGACGGGCGGGCTGGGCTTCATCGGCTCGAACTTCGTACGCTACGTGCTGCGCGAGCGGCCGACCTGGACGGTGACGAACCTCGACCTCGTCACCTACGCCGGCAATCCGGCCAACCTCGAGGATCTCGCGGGCGACGGCCGATACCGCTTCGTCAAGGGAGACATCGCGCGGGCCGAGGATGTCCGGCGCGCGATCGAGCCCGCCGACGCCGTGGTGGGCTTCGCCGCCGAGAGCCACGTGGACCGCTCCATCCTTTCGGCCGAGCCGTTCGTGCGAACGAACGTGATCGGCACCATGGTGCTGTTGGACGCGGTGCGGGCGCGCACCGGGTGCCGCTACGTTCACGTCTCCACCGACGAAGTGTACGGCGCGCTGACGCCGGACGAGCCGCCGTTCACGGAGGCTACTCCGCTCGACCCGACGAGCCCGTACGCCGCGAGCAAGGCCGCCGCGGACCACCTCGCGCTGGCCTACGCGCGGACTCACGGCATGGACCTGGTGGTCACCCGATGTTCGAACAATTACGGCCCGTTCCAATTCCCGGAGAAGCTGATCCCGCTGATGATCACCAACGCTGTGGACGGGATCGCGCTGCCGGTGTATGGCGATGGCCGCCAGGTCCGCGACTGGATCCACGTCGAGGACCACTGCGCTGGAGTGCTGGCGGCGCTGGAGCGGGGTAAGGCGGGCGAGGTCTACAACTTCGGGGGCCGGTCGGAGCGCCACAACATCGACATCGTGCGGCGCATCCTGGTGCTGGTGGGGGCGTCGCCGGACCTGGTGCGGCACGTCGTTGACCGCCCGGCGCACGACCGCCGCTACGCCATCGAGCCGGCCAAGGCGGAGCGCGAGTTGGGATGGAGGGCCAGCCGCTCGTTCGAGCAGGGCTTGGGGGACACGGTGCGCTGGTACCTGGACAACGAGCGCTGGTGGCGGCCGGTCAAGGACGGATCGTACCGCGATTTCTACCGCGCCTGGTATGAGGAGCGCTCGGCATGAACGTCGCGGTGGTGGGCACCGGGTACGTGGGGCTGGTGATCGGAGCCGGGTTCGCTGAGAGCGGCAACGTAGTGCACTGCGCCGACGTGGACGCAGAGAAGATCGCCAGGCTCCGGAAGAACGAGATCCCCATCTACGAGCCCGGCCTCGAGCCGCTGGTGGTGCGCAACCAGGCCGAGGGCCGGTTGGTGTTCACCACCGACGTGGGAGCCGCCGTCGAGGCGAGCGACGTGGTGTTCATCGCGGTCGGCACGCCGCCTGACGAAGACGGCTCGGCGGACCTGCGGCACGTACTGTCGGTAGCGAAGACCATCGGCCGGCACATGAACGGTCCGAAAGTAGTGGTCACCAAGAGCACGGTGCCGGCGGGCACCGCGGAACGGGTGCGCGCGGCCATCAAGGCCGATACCGATCGCCCGTTCAACGTGGCCTCGAACCCGGAGTTCCTGAAGGAAGGCGCGGCGGTCCAGGACTTCATGAAACCGGACCGCGTCGTGCTCGGCGTGGACAGCATCGAAGCGGAGAACCTGCTCCGCGAGTTGTACCAGCCGTTCGTCCGCTCCGGCAACCCGCTGCTCTTCATGGACATCCCGTCAGCGGAAATGACGAAATACGCGGCGAATGCCATGCTGGCGGCGCGGATCACGCTGATGAACCAGTTCGCCGCCCTGTGCGAGAAGGTGGGGGCCGACATCGAGCATGTCCGCCGCGGCATCGGCACGGATGCGCGCATCGGCCCGGCGTTCCTGTATCCCGGGCCGGGGTACGGCGGCTCCTGCTTCCCCAAGGACGTGAAGGCGCTGATCACCACGGGGCGGGAGCACGAATGCCGGCTCGAGGTGCTGGAGGCCGTCGAGCTCGTCAACCACCGCCAGAAGCTCGTCGCGGTCGAGAAGCTGCGCAGCGCCATGGGCGGATCGGCCGCCGGCGCGACCGTCGCGGTCTGGGGGTTGGCGTTCAAGGCCCAGACCGACGACATGCGGGAGGCCGCGGCGCTCGCCGTCATCGATGCGCTGCTGGCCGAAGGGGCGCGGCTGCGCGTTCACGATCCCAAGGCCATCCATGAGGCGCGGCGCCGCTACGGCGACCGGCTCACCTATCTGGAGCAGCGCTGGGGTGCGCTCGAGGGCGCGGATGCGCTGGTCGTCCTCACCGAGTGGCAGGAGTACCGCGTCCTCGACTACGACCGCGCGAAGGGGCTGATGAAGCGGCCGATCGTGATCGACGCACGCAACCTGTATGACCCGGTGCGGATGCGCCAGCACGGGTTCATCTACCACTCGATCGGACGCTGAGGGTGCGAATCCTGATCACGGGCGTCGCCGGCTTCCTCGGCTCCCACCTGGCCGACCGGCTGCTCGCCGACGGTCACGACGTCGTGGGCATGGACAACTTCGTCACGGGAAGCCCGGACAACCTCGCGCACCTGATGGGCAACCAGCGCTTCGCCTTCGTCCAGCACAACGTCACCAACTTCATCTATGTGGCAGGGCCGGTCGATGGGGTGCTCCACTTCGCCTCGCCCGCGAGCCCTCGCGACTACCTCGAACTCCCGATCCAGACGCTGAAGGTCGGCTCGCTGGGTACGCACAAGGCGCTGGGGTTGGCGCTCGCCAAGAAGGCACGATTCCTGCTGGCCTCCACGTCGGAAGTGTACGGGGACCCTCTGGTCCACCCGCAGCCCGAGTCGTACTGGGGCAACGTGAACCCGGTGGGGCCCCGGGGCGTGTACGACGAGGCGAAGCGCTTCGCCGAAGCCCTCACGATGGCTTATCACCGGTTCCACGGCGTTGACACGCGTATCGGGCGGATCTTCAACACGTATGGGCCGCGGATGCGGCCGCGCGATGGGCGCGTGGTGTCGAATTTCATCGTGCAGGCCCTGAATGGCGAGCCGCTCACTCTCTACGGCGACGGCAGCCAGACTCGCTCGTTCTGTTACGTGGACGACCTCGTCGAGGGGATCCTGCGGCTGTTCGAGCGCGGCGCGGCAGAGCCGACCAACCTCGGGAACCCGGTCGAGTTCACGGTGCATCAGCTGGCGGAGAAGGTGCTGGCGCTCACGGGGTCCAAGTCGCCGATCGTGCGGGAGCCGTTGCCGGAGGACGATCCCAAGGTGCGTCAGCCGGACATCTCTAGCGCCCGCACCCTCCTGGGCTGGGAGCCGCGCACCGACCTGGATGCGGGCCTCGCGAAGACCATCGACTACTTTCGCGGCAGACTCTCGTGACGGGAGGTTCTCCGATGGACGTGAATCCGGATCGCCTGGTGGTCCGCGCCCGGGAGTGTTTCGATGCCGGAGACGCGTACGGGGCCGTCCACCTGCTCAAGGAAGTCGTAGACGCGGGGCAGGGTTTCGCCGACGCGTACAACCTGCTCGGGCTCTCCTATTCCATTATCGGCAAGCGGGACGAGGCGGTGCGCGAGTTCGACCGTGCCCTGGCCCTGAACCCTCGCTACGTGGAGGCGCACCTCAACCGCGCGGTGACGCTGAGCGAGCTGGGGCGGGATCAGGAGGCGGCGGAGACATTCGCCTCCGCGCAGAAGCTCGGGGCCGTGGATCACACCGGCTTCTCCGCGCCCATGGCGTCACGGCTGGCGAATCTGCACGCCGAGCTGGCGGAGGCCTACGTGGAAGCCGGCGGGCTGGTGCAGGCGATCGTGCAGCTCGAGGAGGCGGTGGAGCTGCGGCCGGAGTTCGTGGACCTGCGCTACCGTCTCGCCCGGCTCCGGCTCGACAACGGCCAGATCGAGAAGGCGCACCACGAGCTGGAGAAGATGCTCCACGAGCGGCCGAACAACGTGGCGGCCCGCGCGTCGCTCGGCATGGCGTGTTACCTGATGAAGGACATGGGTGGCGCCCGGGCGGCGTGGGAGGCCTGCCAGGAGGCCGCGCCGGACGATCCCAAGATCGCGGCGTACCTGAAGTTGCTCGCCCGGGTTGGGGGCTGAAGAGCGGGTGTCGGGGGGAGTCTGCTTGCGGTCTCTCCGTCTTGCCATCCTGTCCCTGGCGGTCGCCTGCACCGCCGGTCCTGACCACGAACGTCTGGGCGACCGGCGCTACGCCGAACGCGCCTTCGTGGATGCGCTGGCGGAGTACCGGCTCGCCGCGCGCCAACACCGGCCGTCCACCGCGCTGCAGGCGAAGCTGGCGCTCGCCGCGCTGCACGTCGGAGAGCTTGACGAGGCGGTCCGCGCCTACCGGGAGATGGCGGAGTCCGACCCGGCAGCCGGCCTCGAGGCGGCGGACGGACTGGTCCGCACCGCGCGGCTGGCGGTGGACACTCACGACCCCGCCGCGCTGCGGCTGGCCATCGCTGCGCTCCGGGCGGTGGCGCCGGAACGCGGCCTCGCCGGTATCGGTCCCAGCCGGCTAGCGTCCGCGCTCGACCCCGATCGCCGGGGGGCGGAGGACGGGGACATCATCCTCGCGGCGGCCGCGACGAGCGACGACCCGGCCGTGCTCGACTCGCTGCTCGTCCTTTGGGGCGACCACTCGGCGCGGTCCGGCCGGTGCGACCTTGCGATGCGCACTTACGACGCGGTGCTGCGGCGGGGACCTTCGGTGCCGCTGGCCCGAGGCGCGCATGGTGGGCAGGCGGGGTGCGTGGTCGAAGCGGGCCGTTCGGCGCTAGGCGTGGGGCGCCTGCAGGAAGCAGAGGAGCAGTTCCGTCACGCCATCGCCATCGGCGTTCCGGACAGCACCGTGCGAGTGGCGTGGTTGCTGATCGGCGATGCGCGCTGGGCCGGCGGCGACACGGCGGTCGCGCTCGAGGCCTACCGCAAGGCGATCGCCAGCGGCGACCCCGACGACCCGGTGGTCCGGCGGGCGGAAGAACAGATGCGCAGGATCCTGGGCGCGGGAAACCCGCAGCCGTGATCGGGGTAACGGGAGGCTTGATGACGGACGCACGCACGCACCGGCGCACGGGGGCACGGAGGAGAGCGCGAGTCGGTGACGCTGTGCGCCCGTGCGCCCGTGCCCTCTGTGCCCTCGGTGCCGTCTGTGCCCTCTTGCTGTCCGGCTGCCACCGCTTCAACCCGGGCTCCTACACCAGCCCGGAGTCGCTGTTTCGCGATTCGATGCGGGAGTTCCGGGCGGGCCGGTTCCAGCGTGCGTTCACGGGGTTCCAGAAGCTGACGTTCGACCTCCCGGCGCGGGACACGCTGGCGCCCCGCGTGCGGTTCCTCATGGCCGAGTGCTATTTCGGGTTGCGAGACTACGTGACGGCGGCGCGCGAGTTCCGCCGCGTGGCGGACGAGAGCCCGACCGACGCACTCGCGCCGGAAGCGCTGCTCCGCGCCGGGGACTCACACGCGCAACTGTGGCGGAAGCCCGAGCTCGACCCGACCAACGGGCAGACCGCGCTCGCCATCTACCAGGAGCTCGAGGGCAGGTTCCCGGACGCGCCCGCGGCGACCGCGGCACCAGTGCGCATCCGCGCCCTCAACGAGGACTTCGCCGCGAAGGAATACCAGACCGCTCTCTTCTATTTCCGTCGCGGCGCGTACGACTCCGCGATCCTCTACTTCAAGAGCCTCATCGCGGCCTACGGCTCCACGACATTCGCCCCCGAGGCTTGGGTCAAGCTGGTGCGGTCGTACCACGCTATCGGCTACCGCGACGAGGAACAGGAGACCTGCAGCCATCTGCGGCAGTACTACGGCACCCGACCCGACGTGAGGCTGGCTTGTGGCGACGGGAGTATTCGGCGGTAGCTTCGATCCCGTTCATCACGGCCACCTGATCGCCGCCGACCGGGCCGCCGAGGCCCTCGGCCTCGAAACGGTGCTCTTCGTGCCGTGTGCTCGCCAGCCGCTCAAAGGCGGGGCGGTCGCGACCGCCAAGCATCGGTGCGAGATGCTGCGGCTCGCCATCCAGGGTCACTCGCGCTACGCCATCGAGACGATGGAGCTGGACCGGGCCGGTCCGTCGTATACCGTGGACACGCTCCGTATCTTGAAGGAGCGGTGGCCCGACGACCGGCTGGTGCTGATCCTCGGCGCGGACGCGGCGGCGGAGCTTCCGCGCTGGCGTGCCGCGGACGAGGTCGCGCGCTTGGCGGAGGTGGCGGTGCTCAAGCGGCCGGGCTCGCCGGAAGTGACCTCGGCGTTGGTGAAGCACCTCGTTGCCACGCCGGCGATCGAGATCAGCGCGAGCGACATCCGGGCTCGCTGTATCGCGGGGAAGAGCATCAGGTATCTGGTGCCGGACGCGGTGGCGGACCATATCGCGCGGCATCATCTGTATCAGTGAAAAGGCGCACAGGGGCACAGGGGCACAGGGGCACAGGGGCACAGGCGCACGGCCGCCCTTCGGGGCCCAGCGGGACGGGCCAGACAGTGAACGCGAGACCTTAGCATTCAGATACAGCAGCTGGTAGCGAAGGTCTTCGGA
>JAUYOW010000233.1 GCA_030697825.1 Gemmatimonadales bacterium
GCGCCCCGTTCGCTTTCCGGCCCAACTATGGCTCAACTATGGCTTACGGCGCGCGGCGGGCGGCTGGACGGGCCGCGCACGGCGAGGCCACCTTAGCGATTCTGCGGGGCGCCTAACTAGCGCTTGAACCTGTCGAGCCGCGCTGGCGCACTTGCGGTAAATTATCCGCGAACAGCGCACCAGCGCAGCCAGAACGCTGGCTCGCATGTTAAGCGCACTGCGTTAGGCAGCCGGTTCCACGGGGGTGAGTCGGCATTCTCGTCTTTGGCAGACCGCGTGAAAGCACCAGCGCAGGTGCAAGGAGAAACCATGACCAAGCAGCGGAAGGCCGCCGTGCTCGCCTTCGTCGTCGCCATCGCGTTTGTCGCCCTGCAATTCGGCTTCGACATCCAGACCGGTCTCGCAGGGGTGTTTGTCGCGGGGATGGCTGGCGGCCTGTTGATCGGCGGCTAAATGGCCCGGGAAAAGATGGATGCCAAACAAATAGCACGAGGGTGAACTGCCCTCGGGCCGGTGCTGCCAAGTCTGCGCCGCCGCTATTGCTCGGCAACATGCTGATGCTTTACGTGGTCGGAGTGGCTTGCGAGCATGCTCTGGGGTGGAAGCTCGGTACCGTCTACGCGGTGAGCGCCCTGGCCGGGTCGGTGCTCAGCACGGCCACCAGCGCGGGCCCGTCGGTAGGCGCGTCCGGCGCGGTATTCGGAGTCATGGCCTCAGTCATCACCTTTCTGGTCAGGCACCGCGAGCGCGTCAAGGTGCGCGACCACCGGGTCGCTCTGGTCATCGCAGTGCTGATCGTTTACCAGCTCGTCCAAGGGATGATGACGCCCTACGTGGACAACATGGCGCACCTCGGCGGCACCCTCGGCGGCGTGCTGGCCACGTTGGGGCTCGAGCCGGTCCTGTTCGAGCCTCGGGACGTCCAATCCACTTGATCAGCATTGCCCTAAAGCCTTTGCAGGACTAGCTTTCCGGGCGCTGATACCCCTTGCGCCGAGCGCGCCAGCGTTCGCCGCGTTGTGGCGGGGAGTGGACCGCCGCACACCGCTGCCGGGACCCATGATGACCCAGTCTGACCAAGGCACGCCGATCACATTCCAGGACGGCGCCTACGTCGTCCCCGACCATCCCATCATCCCGTTCATCGAAGGAGACGGCACCGGCCGAGACATCTGGCGGGCATCGCGAAAGGTCTTTGACGCGGCGGTCGCCAAGGCGTCCAGGGGCAGGCGTCGCGTCACCTGGGTCGAGACGCTGGCCGGCGAGAAGGCCTTCAAGGAGACCGGCAGTTGGCTGCCGGAAGCCACCGTCGAGACCATCACGAAGTACCGGGTGGGCATCAAGGGGCCGCTCACCACGCCGGTGGGGATGGGCATCCGTTCACTCAACGTCGCCTTGCGGCAACTCCTCGACCTCTATGCCTGTGTCCGCCCGGTGCGCTGGTTCGAGGGCGTGCCGGCGCCGGTCAAGCGGCCGCAGGACCTCAAGGTCACCATCTTCCGCGAGAACACCGAGGACGTGTACGCGGGGATCGAGTACGCCGCGGGGTCCAAGGAGGCCGAGCGGCTGCGCGACGTGCTCGTCGGCGAGTTCAAGGCCAAGCTGCGCGAGAAGAGCGCCATCGGCATCAAGCCCATGAGCGAGTTCGGGAGCAAGCGGCTTATCGCGCGCGCCATCCAGCACGCCGTGGAGCGCAAGCTGCCGAGCGTGACGCTGGTGCACAAAGGGAACATCATGAAGTTCACCGAGGGCGCCTTCCGCGACTGGGGCTACCAGCTGGCGAAGGACCGTTTCGGAGGCAACACGATCAGCGAGGCCGACCTGGCCGGCGGCGCGCCGGCCGGGAAGGTCGTGATAAAGGACCGCATCGCGGACAGCGTCTTCCAGCAGCTGCTCCTCCGTCCGAAGGAGTACTCGATCCTCGCCACGCCCAACCTCAACGGCGACTATCTCTCGGACGCATGCGCGGCCCAGGTGGGCGGCCTGGGCATCGCGCCGGGGGCCAACATCGGCGACGGGTTCGCGGTGTTCGAGGCTACGCACGGCACCGCTCCCAAGTACGCCGACCTCGACAAGATCAACCCCGGCGGCGTCATCATGTCGGGGGTGATGATGTTCGAGCACCTGGGCTGGGAGGACGTCGCGCAGACCATCGTCCACGGCTTCGAGGGCGCGATCCGCTCCCGTCACGTCACCTACGATCTCGCCCGCCAGACCGAGGGCGCCACGGAAGTCTCCACCTCCGCCTTCGCGGACCAGATCGTCGAGTGCATGGGATGAACTACGAACTCGTGGCTTCCGCGCCGGAAGCGCTCGCCGTGCCCCTCCTGGCGGTGGGTGTGCCGAAGCAGGCGAACAAGACGCTTCCCGACGCGCTCGCCGCGCTCGACGCGCGGACGGGTGGGGTGCTGGGCCGGCTCTTCCAAGGCGGCGACTTCAGCGGCGGCCGGGATGAGACGGCGGTGGTGTACGGCGCGGGGGGCGCGCCGGCGCGACTGCTCCTCGTCGGCATGGGGAAGGCGGAGGACGTGAGCCGGAACGCGGTACGGCGCGCGGCGGCGGTGTCGGCGCGGCGGGCCCGCGGGCTCGGCGCCGGCGCCGTCGCCTTCGCGATGCCCGCGGCGCTTCGCGGCAAGTTAGGCGCGGAGGACTTCGCGCAGGTCGCCCTCGAGGGGATGGCCCAGGGAGCGTGGCACTTCGACGAGCTCAAGACTTCCCACGAGGACCGGAAGCCGCCGGTCACCTCGGTCTCGGTCGTCGTGGCGCCGGAAGAGAAGGGCGAGGCGGTACGTGGGTTCGAGATCGGCCGCGCGATGGCGGAAGGACAGGCGCTCGCTCGGCGGCTCCAGTTCCTTCCTCCCAACCAGTGCACGCCGTCGTTCCTCGCGGAGACGGCGCAGCAGCTCGGCAAGGAGCACGGCTTTGCGGTCACCGTGCTGGACAAGCTGGCCATCGAAAAGGAAGGGATGGGGGCCCTGCTCGCCGTCAACCAGGGCTCGGCCACCGAGCCGCGGTTCATCATCATCGAGCACCAGGGCGCGGGCGACGCGCCGCCGGTGGTGCTGGTAGGGAAGGGCGTCACCTTCGACACCGGCGGTATCTCCATCAAGCCGGCAGCCTCGATGGAAGACATGAAGTACGACATGTCGGGCGCGGCGGCGGTGCTCGGAGCGATGGAGATCGTCGGGAGGCTCAAGCCGAAGCTCAACGTCATCGGCGTCGTCCCCTCGACCGACAACATGCCTAGCGGGACGGCCATCCGCCCCGCCGACGTGGTGAAGAGCCACCTGGGCAAGACCATCGAGATCGTGAACACCGACGCTGAAGGGCGCCTCATCCTGGCCGATGCGCTCTCGTACGTCAGGCGCTTCAAGCCGGCGGCGGTGCTCGATGCGGCCACGCTGACCGGCGCCGCCATCTCTGTCACCGGCAACGTCGCGACCCCCATCATGGGCAACGACGACGCGCTGGTCGAGGAAGTGCGGAAGGCGGGCGACCGCTCCGGTGACCGGTGCTGGCCGCTCCCGATGTACGACGAGTTCCGCGACCAGAACAAGTCCGACATCGCCGACGTGAAGAACAGCGGCGGGCGGCCCGCCGGGACCATCACGGCGGGCTGGTTCCTGCGCGAGTTCGTGAATGGCTACCCGTGGGTCCATCTCGACGTGGCGGGTACCGCGTACACGGATTCGGACTCGCCGCCACTCCCCAAGGGCCCCGCGGGCGTGCCGACGCGGCTATTCGCGGAATTCGTCCTGGGACGCGCCGGCTGAGGTGGCGGCGGGCACAGGCGCACGGCCGCACTGAGGTGACGGCGGGCACAGGCGCATCGGCGCACAGCCGCACGCTACGGAGGACGGTCACGTTCCTGTGCGCCGGTGCGGCTGCGCGTCTGGGCGTCGGTGCGTCTGTTTTGGCCCAGAATCCTCCTCCGCCTCCGACGCCGGCCGCGAGGGACACGGGCCAGGTCCAACGCCCGGACTCGGTTCTCCCCGATTCCCTGTCCCCGGACAGCTTCCGTGCCGCGCTGCCGCTGCTCGGCCCGCCTCCGGGGCCGCTCCCGCGCGGCGGCCGCGTCGTCTTCGACGAGGACTCGCTCCGCTACCTCGGCGCCCTCACCCTGGGCGAGCTGCTGGCGCGCATCCCCGGCGTGTTCCTGGTGCGCGCCGGCTGGTTCGGCGAGCCTGAAGTGGTGGCCTACGCGGGCCAGGGCGCGGCGTCGGTGGAGCTGTACTGGGACGGCTTCGCGCTCGATCCACTGGGCGAGGACAGCAGCGCGATCGACCTCGGGCGCCTGAGTCTCGGGCTGGTCCGGCGCGTGGAGGTGGAGGTGCTGCCTTCCGTGTTGCGGGTCCACCTCATCAGCGACGTGCAACCGGTGCGGCGGCCGCGTACCGAAACGTCCTTCGCGACCGGCGACGCCCAGACCAATACGTACCGCATCCGCTACCTCAACCGATGGCGCAACGGGACCGGCCTCGGAGTGGGCGTGAACTGGTTCGGGACCAACGGGCCCACCACCGCCCCAGCTGACGTCGCGAACCTCGCGATCTGGCTGAAGGGGACGTGGAGCCCGTCGCCCAAGGTCGGCGTCGAATACCAGATCCTGCGCCAGGATGTGCAGCGCGAGTCGCTGGCGATCGCGACCACCGGGGCGTTCTTGTCCGGCGTGGACGTCCGGCGGACGGACTCGTTCGTGCGCGCGTATGCGGCCACGCGGCCCGATGGGCTGGGGCTGCGGCTGGACGCGCTGATGGGAGGCTCGTCTTACCGGGACAGCGCGGGTGGGTTGGAGCGCAGCCTATCCCAGGGCGCGGCCGTAGTGGGCTACCGCGCCGCGAGCTGGTCGTCCGAAGTCACGGCGCGGGTGCGGGACGATCGCACCCCGCTCGACCTGCAACTACGCGGATCCTGGGTGCCTTTCGGCTCAGTTACTCTGTCGGGGTTCGCGTTGCGGCGGAGCCATCTCGGTGACCGGCGCTCGATCGAGGCCGGTGGCGCGGGGGAGTTCCGGCCGCTCAGGACCTTGTCGCTGCGCGCCGGTATCCGCTGGCGCGACGCGGTGGCCTTGGCCGCGGTCCTCGCAGACCCGACCCAGCAGGTGACCGACTGGAGCTTGGGGGCCGGGTTCCACGGGCGGCGGGTGGACCTGGACGTTGACGTCGCGCGCCACGGCGGGTTCGATGCCCCGGTCTACTCGGTTTTCCGCCGGCAGCTGCCCTTCGCCACGTCGATCGACGTCACCACGTTGACCGCGGCGTTCGCGCTCCGGCCCAGAGCGTACCTCACGCTGTCAGGCTGGTATCGGCACCCGTTGGACCCGATCCAGGCGGCCTTCGAGCCGGATCATCATTCGCGTCTGGCCCTCACCTTCCGCTCCAAGTTCCTGACGACGTTCCGACGCGGCATCTTCGACGTCGTGGGGCAGATCGGTCTGGAGGGATGGAGCGACGGGGTAGCGGGAACGGACAGCACCGGCGCAGAGATCCAGCTCAGGGGCGCCACTGTCATCGACTGGCTGCTCGAGATCCGGCTGGTGGGCGCCGTGCTCTTCTGGACCATGCGGAACTCCCAGCTGGAGCGCTACGACGTGGTCCCCGGCTTCGAGATGCCGAGGGGGCTCCAGCGTTTCGGAGTACGTTGGGAGTTTGCGAACTAGGCTCTCGGGGCTAGGTTTCAAGGCTACACGAGATACGGAGTTCTATGTCCCTCCGCAGCATGACGGGGTTCGGGTCCGCCGAGGGCGCAGTCGCCGGTGGGCGCTTGCGTCTCGAGGTCCGGACGGTGAACCACCGGCACCTCAGCGTTCAGCTGAAGCTGCCGGCAGAGCTCCAGGCGCTGGAGGCGGACCTGCGCGAGCGGCTGCGCTCCCACCTGGAGCGCGGGCACGTCACCGTGGGCGCCCGGTGGGTGGAGGAGCCGCCCCAGGCGGCGGGCGTGCGGGTGGATCTCGAGCGGGCTGGGGCGCTGGTGGCGGCGCTGCGCGACGTGGGGAAGACTTTGGGCGTGCCGGGCGACGTGGATCTGGCGACGGTGGCCCGACTCCCCGATGTGGTGCGGGTGGTACACTCCGAGGCGACGGTGGAGCCGGCCGCGGCGCTCTCGATCCTGGACGCAGCGGCGGCCGCATGCGTCAAGATGAGAGAGCGCGAAGGTCGCGCGCTCGCGGCGGACCTGCTGGGGCGCCTGCAAAAGCTGTCGGGTTACGCGGCGTTCATCGCTGAGCGGGCTCCTGCGCGGGTCACCGCCGAGCGCGACCGGCTTGCGGCAGCGGTGAGGGAGCTGGCGGGCGGGGTAGCGGTGGATCCGAACCGGCTGGCGCAGGAAGTGGCGTTCCTCGCCGACCGACTCGACATCACCGAGGAGCTGGTCCGTTTCGGGACGCACGTTGCCGCCATGGAAGGGGCGCTCTCGGACTCGAAGGCGGCAGTCGGAAAGCAGCTTGGTTTCCTGATGCAGGAGCTGGGCCGCGAGGCGAACACCATGGGATCCAAGGCGAACGACGCCGCGATCGCGGAGACGGTCATCGCGATCAAGGGCGAGCTCGAGAAGATCCGGGAACAGATCGAGAACCTCGAGTGACGCCGTTCCTCCTGGTGCTGTCCGCGCCCTCAGGCGGGGGCAAGACGACGATCGCCAAGGCGTTGCTGGCGGCGCGGGAGGATCTTGGGTACTCGGTCTCGGCCACGACGCGGCAGGCGCGGCCCGGGGAGGTGGACGGGAAGGACTACTTCTTCCTCTCCCGTGACGAGTTCCGGCGCCGGGTGGAGTCGGGCGAGTTCCTGGAGTGGGCGGAATACGGCGGCCACCTGTACGGGACGCTCAAGTCGCAGCTGGAACAAGTGCTGGCGTCGGGGCGCCATGCGGTGCTCGACATCGAGATCCAGGGCGCCCGCGCGGTCAGGAAGCTGTACCCCGAGGCCGTGCTGGTCTTCATCGTCCCGCCCTCGGCGGATGAACTGATGAAGCGGCTGGGGGGTAGCGCTGGAACGCGCGCGGTGACGCTCCAGAGGCGGCTCCGGCGCGCGGTGGAGGAGTTGACCGAGGCGTCGGAGTACGACTACGTGGTCGTGAACGCCGAGCGCACGGAAGCGGTGGCGGAAGTGGCGGCCATCCTCGATGCGGAGTCGAGGCGGCCGCGGCGGAACCCTGAGTTGGAAGGCGACCTGGTCGAGCTTGGCCGCGAGATCCGCGCGCTGGCCGACTCGCTCGAGAAGGCAACGGAGGAGTAGATGCGCGTCTTTACCCCGGTTGAAATCGCGAAGCAGGCGGGAAACAAGTACGTCGGCGTCCTGGTGGCGGCGAAGTTCGCCCGCTTCGTGAACGGCTTCCCGAAGGACCGCTCCTACGAGCGGGAAAAGAAGCTCACCACGACGTCGCTCGAGGAGCTGTCGAGTGGCGCCCTGCAATACAAGATCACCCGGCGGCGACGGCAGGAAGTATGACCGACCTGGCCGGCCGGCACGTCGTTCTCGGCGTGACGGGCGGCATCGCCTGCTACAAGGCGTGCACCGTCGCGCGACGCCTCACCGAATCCGGCGCGGCGGTGGACGTGGTGATGACCGCTTCGGCCGCCGAGTTCATCCGACCCGTGACCTTCGAAGCGCTCACCGGCCGGCCCGTCGTCACCAGCCTGTGGGACCCCGGACACGCGCTGGACCACGTGCGCCTGGGCCGCGAGCCCGACCTCATCATCGTCGCGCCCGCCACGGCCCGGCTCATCGCGCGCGCCGCGCAGGGCCTCGCCGACGACTTCCTGACCTCGCTGCTCCTCGCCCGACGCTCGCCGCTGCTGATCTGTCCGGCCATGAATGATCAGATGTATGCGCATCCGGAAACGCAATTAAATCTTGAAAAAATCAGGGGAGATAGGGGAGTCAAGGGAGATAGGGGAGTTAGGGGAGTTAGGGGAGTGATGGTGCTCGGGCCGGCCTCGGGGCCGCTGGCGCACGGCGAGGGTGAGGGGCCGGGGCGGATGGTGGAGCCGGAGGAGATCATCGCGCACGCGGAGCGACTGCTGCTGAGCGGGCCGCCGTTCGAGGGGAAGCGGGTGCTGGTGACCGCGGGCCCGACGCGCGAGGCGCTCGATCCGGTGCGGGTGGTGACCAACCGGTCTAGCGGGCTGATGGGCTATGCGCTGGCTCGCGAGGCGTGGCGGCGCGGGGCGGAGGTGACCCTGATCGCCGGTCCCGGCTCGCTGGGGGCACCTTTCGGTGTGGAGGTGGTCCGGGTGGAGAGCACCGGGGAGCTCGCGACCGCGGTGGAGAAAGCCCTGCCGAAAGCCGACGTGCTGATAATGGCGGCGGCGCCGGCGGACTACCGCCCCAAGAAAGCGTCGGCGACGAAGACCAAACGCAGCGCGGGTTCCATGAGCCTCGACCTCGAGCCCACGCCGGACGTGCTCAAGGCGACGGTCGCCAAGCGGAAGAAGGGAGCGGTCATCGTCGGCTTCGCGCTCGAGGCGGGGGAAGCCGTCGCCTCGGCGCGCGAGAAGCTCGCGGCGAAGCAGCTCGACCTCGTCGTGGCCAACGACGCCACGGAGCCTGACGCCGGGCCCGAGGTCGAAACCAATCGAGTAGCGCTGGTCGCGCACGACGGCGTGGAGCGGCTTCCGCTGATGTCGAAGGAGGCGGTCGCGGAGCGCATCGTCGATCGCGTTGGCGTGTTACTTTCCGGGCGTGGATGAGCCTCGGCGGAAATACCTCCAACAACTGATCGAGCTGGGCGAGAAGGAACTGGTGCTGGAGGGCGGCGGGGCTGCGATGCCGACGCCGGTCCAGATCCCGATCGGCATCATCGCCGGCGCGCCCACGCGGGGCGACCTCTTCACCGCCGACCCCGTCGCGGCGCTCCCGTCGCTCGAAGAGCTCGCCAAGGTCGTGGACGCCTGCCGCAAGTGCGGCCTCGGCAGCACGCGGCTGCACAGCGTCCCCGGTCAGGGGAACCCGCACGCGAAGCTGGTGATCGTTGGCGAGGCTCCGGGCGCGACGGAGGACGAGAAAGGCCTCGCGTTCGTGGGCCGCGCGGGGCAGCTCCTCACCGAGATCCTCGCCGCGATCAAGCTCACGCGCGACGACGTTTTCATCTGCAATGTGCTGAAGTGCCGGCCGCCCCAGAACCGGGATCCGGAGCCGCTGGAAGTCGCGGCCTGCTCACCGTACCTTCATCGTCAACTCGAGCTGATCCGGCCGAAGGTGATCCTCGCGATGGGCAAGCCCGCGGCACACGCGCTCCTTGGCACCAACGCGGCGCTGGGCGAGCTGCGGCAGAAGCTGCACCGCTACCGGGGCATCCCGCTGATAGTCACCTATCACCCGGCCGCGCTCCTTCGAAACCCCCACTGGAAGCGTCCGACCTGGGATGACGTCCGTCTCGCCCGCAGCATCTTCGACGACCAAGCCGTCTGACGCGTTCGGCGGCCGGCAGGCGCCTTACAGCGCCGAAGCGGAGCAGGCCGTGCTCGGCGCCATGCTGCTCGACGCCGACGCCGCCCTGCGCGCGGCCGAAACCCTCGACGACTGGATGTTCTACCGCGAGGGGCACCGCCGCCTCTTCCGGGTGATGATCGGCATCGCCAAGCGCGGCGATGTCATCGACCCGATCACCCTCAAGGACGAGCTGGACCGCAAGGGCGAGCTGGAAGGCGTCGGTGGGGTGGACTACCTCAGCTATCTCCTGGACGTCGTCCCTACCGCGGCCAACTTCGACTACCACGCCACGATCGTCCGTGACAAGGCGCTGCTACGCCGCCTCATCGAGGTGGGGACGCAGATCGTCCAGGACGCCTACGAAGGCAAGCAGCTTGCCGCCGAGGTCCTGGACAGCGCCGAGCAGCGGATCTTCCAGGTCGCCGAGCACCGGGCTACGGAGGGCTTCGCACGGCTCAAGACCCTGCTTTGGCCGACCATGGAACGCATAGAATCGCTCCATGGTGCGGGACAAACGATTACCGGTATTGCGTCGGGTTTCAAAGATTTGGATGAGCGGACGGCCGGCTTCCAGCAGTCGGACCTGGTCATAGTGGCGGCGCGGCCGAGCATGGGGAAGACGGCATTCTGCCTGAACGTGGCCCAGCACGCGGCGATCGAACGCGGGGTGCCGGTGGCGATCTTCTCTCTGGAGATGTCGAAGGAAGCGATCGTGCAGCGCCTGCTGACCTCCGAGGCGCGGGTGGACGCGCACCGGCTGCGCTCCGGCACGCTGCGCGACGCCGACTACAAGTTGCTCGCGAGCGCCGCGGGGATCCTTTCTTCGGCGCCGATCTGGATAGACGACAGCGCGTCACTGACGCCGCTCGAGCTGAGGTCGAAGGCGCGGCGGATCAAGGCGGAGCAGGATGTCGGGTTG
This sequence comes from Gemmatimonadales bacterium, assembly GCA_030697825.1. Taxonomy (NCBI): domain Bacteria; kingdom Pseudomonadati; phylum Gemmatimonadota; class Gemmatimonadia; order Gemmatimonadales; species Gemmatimonadales bacterium. Next base: position 10,348 of record JAUYOW010000233.1, read on the forward strand.
ATCATCGTGGACTACCTCCAACTGATGCGCTCGCCCGACCAGGCGGAGAACCGGGTGCAGGAGATAAGCGCGATCTCCCGCGGCCTGAAGGCTCTCGCCAAGGAGCTGCACTGCCCGGTGATGGCGCTCTCGCAGCTCTCACGCGCGCCGGAGCAGCGCGGCGGCGAGCACCGGCGGCCGCAGCTTTCGGACCTGCGAGAGTCGGGCGCGATCGAGCAGGACGCGGACCTCGTGATCTTCATCTACCGTCCGGAGATGTACGCGCTGCCCGAGGAAAGGGAAGAGATCGCGGGGCAGACGGAGGTGATCATCGGCAAGCAGCGCAACGGGCCGACCGGAACGGTGAAGCTCTTCTTCCACAACCAGTACACCCGCTTCGACAACTATAGCGCGCGTGATACCGGGAGCGTCGCGGCGGGGGGCGGCGGCGGTGGCGAGTAAGGCGCGCTCGGTCTACCGGTGCACCAGCTGCGGGTCGGACCAGCCCAAGTGGACGGCGCTCCGTGCCGGCGCGCCGCCGGGCCTGGAGCTGGTGCGGCTGGAGCACCTCGGGGAGTTGGCCGATCGCCTCGCCGCCTGAAGCCGGCGCCATCATCCTCGCGGCGGGGAAGGGACTCCGCGCGTCGGACGGCGGTTCGGGAGAGCTCAAGCAGTACCGTCCGGTGGGCGGCGTGCGCCTCCTCCTGCGCGCCATCCGCCCGTTCGCCCAGCACCCTCGCATCGGTCCCATCGTCGTCGTGCTGCCGCCGGAAGACGCGGCCCGGCCGCCGGAGTGGCTACAGGCGTTGCTGTCGGAGCGGCTGATCGTCGCAGCGGGCGGCGAGGAGCGCCAGCACTCGGTCGCCAACGGCCTGGCCCGGCTACCGTCCGGCGTGACGCTGGTGCTGGTCCACGATGCGGCGCGCCCGTTCGTGGATCGCGAGCTCATCGACCGGGTACTCGCGGTGGCCGCGCTGGGCGTATGCGCGGTGCCGGGGCTCCCGCTGGCCGATACGGTGAAAGAGACCGATACGGCGGGTCTCGTCGTGCGCACCGTCCCGCGCGAGCGCCTCGTCGCGGTCCAGACTCCGCAGGCCTTTCCCCGCGCGCTGCTCGAGAACGCGCATCAGCGGGCCCGATCCGATGCCAACGCGCTGTCCACGGACGACGCGTCGCTCTGCGAGCGGCTGGGCCATCCGGTGCGCGTCGTTGCAGGCAGCGCGCGCAACATCAAGGTCACCACCCCCGACGACTTCGTGATCGCGGATGCGATCGCGGCTGCGTGGAGCGCGCCGTGATCCCCTTCCGCACCAACGAGGAGGTCGCGGCCGCGATCCCGACGGTGGTCGGGCACCTGGTGCGGCGGGGACTCATCGGCTACCCGACGGAGACCGTGTACGGCCTCGGCTCCATCGTGGCCGCGGGCGCGGTGGACCGCCTCAGCACCCTCAAGGGACGCGCCCCTGGAAAGCCGTTCCTGTTGCTCGTTGCCGACCTCGCCATGCTGACCGGCGTCGGGCTCCGGCTCACCGACGCCGCCGAGCGCTTCGCCGCCGCGTTCTGGCCCGGACCGCTCACGCTGGCGCTCCCCGGCGGCGAAGGGCTGCTGCCCGACAGCCTGCGCGGGCCGGAAGGCGGCGTCGCGGTTCGGTGGACGTCCCACCAGGGGATCGCGCGCCTGATCGCGACCCTCGGCTCGCCGATCACCTCTACCAGCGCGAACCGGCCGAGGCAACCGCCGGCCCTCGACGCGCCGGCGATGGAGGAGACGTTCGGGGCGGCAGTGAAGGACGGCACGCTGGTGGTGCTGGACGCCGGACGGCTGGCGCCGTCCCCGCCGTCCACGCTGGTGGACTGCACCGGCTCCGCTCCGCGCCTGATCCGCGAAGGCGCGATCGGGTTCGAGCGGCTCGCGAGCATCGTCCCGTCGCTGGCGCGGACTCCGTGAAGCTCCTGATCGTCTGCACCGGCAACATCTGCCGCAGCCCCATGGCGGAGGCGATCGCGAGGCGGCTGCTGGGAGAGCGTGGCAGGCCGGACATCGCGGTGGTCTCCGCGGGCACGGCGGCCTACGAGGGCTCGCCCGCGTCCGAAGGGGCGTACCTGGTCGGACTGGAGCATGGGCTCGACCTCTCGAGCCATCTCGCGCGGCCGCTGACCGCGGACCTGGTAGTGGAGGCCGATCTCGTCTTCGGCATGGGCGCGCATCATGTGGACCGGGCGAGCGCCCTGGGAGGCACCGGGCGCGCCCACCTCCTCGGCAGCTACGCGGGGCGAACCGATGACCTCGCGCAGGTCGAGGATCCCTACGGCGGCGACTTGGACGAATACCGTCGGACCTTCCGGCAGCTGGAGGAGCTGCTGGTGGACGCCGTGGACCGCCTCCTGGCGGAGCCGAGTACCGGTGCGGGTCCGGGCGACGAGTAGGGTACTCGCCGTCATCGGCGACCCGGTCGGGCACTCACTATCGCCGGAGATGCACAACGCGGCGATCGCGGCGCTGGGGCTGGACGCCATCTATGTGGCGCTGCGCGCGACGAGCGGGACGTTCGATACCGTGGCGCGGGGCGTGCTCGCGGCGGGCGGCGCACTCAACATCACGGTGCCGTTCAAGCGCCAGGCCGCCGAGCTGGTGGCGGTGGCGGATGGATCGGTCAAGCGCACCGGCGCGTGCAACACGATCTGGGGAGACTGCGCGCGACCCGAAGGCGACAACACCGACATCGTCGGCGTGCGCGAGGCTTCCCGTGCGCTCCTTTCCGGCCGCCGGGTCGAGCGCGCCCTGGTGATCGGCACCGGCGGGTCGGCGCGGGCCGCGGCGGTGGCGGCCACGGACGAATGGCCCGGCGCCACAGTGACCGTAGCGTCGCGTGACCCCGAGCGGGCGCGGGAGTTCGTGGTCTGGGGGAAGAAGGCGGGGGTCGGGTGCCGGGTAGCGGGTGATGGGGAATTCGAGCCCGCCGACCTCGTCATCAACGCCACGCCTCTGGGCCTCCAGGCGGGGGATGCGCTGCCCGTTGAACGGGCGGCGCTCGGGGGATTTTCGGCAGTGCTTGACCTCGTATATGCGAAGGGGGGAACGGCGCTGGTGCGCGCCGCACGCGACGCGGGCGTGCCCGCCGCTGACGGCCGGGGCGTGCTGGTAGCGCAGGGCGCGGCTGCGTTCGCGCGGTTCTTCGGCGTGCCGGCGCCGACCGAGATCATGCGCGCAGCGGTGGATGATGCTCTCCGGCCATAGTATTTTGGCGGCAGCCCGAGGCGCGCTGCTGGACCTCGAGGCGCTCGCGCTCCCGGCGGCGTGCCTCGGCTGCGAGCGCCCGCTCCGCCCGGTGGACGAGCCCGGCGTGGTGTGCTCGCCCTGCCTGTGCCGGCTGCGGTCCATCGCGCCACCTTGGTGCGGGCGATGCGGGCAGCCCATGGATCGGTGGGACGTCGGCGTCGCGGCCCCCGCTCGCTCGCTCGGTCGGACGGCACGCCCGGCGCCCTCGCTCGCGACGCCCAAGCCCGGTTGCCAATTCTGCCGGCAGTGGCCAGCCGAGTTGTCCTGGGCCGCATCGGCGGTGTGGCTGGAGGACGGCCCGGCCCGGGAGCTGGTCCACGCGCTGAAGTACGGCGGCTGGCGCGTCGCCGCGCGGCCGATGGCGAGCGTGATGGCGCGGGAATGCGCGAGTGCTCTGCGCGGCGTGGACGCGCTGGTACCGATCCCGTTGGGCCGCGTCCGGCGACGGGAGCGCGGCCACAACCAGGCGGCGGAACTCGCCGCGGTGCTCGGCGCGTTGTTGGGTGTGACGGTGGTCGAGGATGCGCTGGCGCGCTCGCGCGACACCAAGACCCAGACCGCGCTCACTCCGGCCGCACGACTACGCAACGTCAGCGGCGCGTTCCGGCCTGGGAGCCGGCGCCTCGATGGGTTGAGCGTCGCTATCGTGGACGACGTGCTGACGACGGGCGCGACCCTCGGCGCCGCGGCCATTGCGCTCGCCGGGACCGGGGCGCGAAGCGTCGGGGCGGTCACTTTCGGCCGAGCGCCCGTGCCGCAATAGAGAAAGAGCCGGGAGCCGGGAGCCGGGAGCCATACCTTTGGTGCCGGCAGAGGGTCCCTCCGGCGGGCCCAAGGTCCGGCTCCCGGCTCCCGGCTCACGATTCAATCCAAGGAGCTTCTTCATGGCAGTTCGTGTCGGCATCAATGGATTCGGTCGCATCGGGCGCCTGGTGTTGCGGGCCGCCCTGGCGCAGCAGGCGAAACTCGACTTCGTCGCCGTCAACGACCTCACGGACCCCAAGACCCTGGCGCACCTCTTCAAGTATGACTCGGTGCACGGGCGGTTCGACGGCACCGTAGAGGTGGACGGCAGCGACCTCGTCATCAACGGTGGCCGTCTCAAGGTGCTGGCCGAGAAGGACCCCGCGAAACTGCCGTGGAAGGACCTGGGGGTCGACATAGTGGTCGAGTCCACCGGGCGCTTCACCGACAAGGACAAGGCGGCGGCGCACTTCGCGGCCGGGGCGAAGAAGGTGATCATCTCCGCGCCCGCCAAGGGTGAGGACATCACCATCGTGATGGGTGTGAACGACGGCAAGTACGATCCCGCCAAGCACCACCTCCTCTCCAACGCCTCGTGCACGACGAACTGCCTCGTACCGGTGGTACACGTGCTTCGCGAGCGTTTCGGTTGGGTGCGTGGCTACATGATCACCGTCCACGCCTACACCAACGACCAGGTCATCCTCGACTTCCCGCACCAGGACCTGCGCCGCGCGCGCGCCGCGGCGATGAGCATCATCCCGACCACCACCGGCGCCGCCAAGGCGACCAGCCTCGTCATCCCGGAGGTGAAGGGCAAGATCGACGGCACCGCGCTGCGCGTCCCCACGGCCGACGTCTCGAGCGTGAACCTCGTTGCCACGGTCGAGAGGGCCACGACCGTCGAGGAGGTCAACAACGCGTTCAAGGCGGCCGCGGCGGGGCCGCTCAAGGGGATCCTGGCGGTGACGGACGAGCCGCTGGTGTCGGTGGACTTCGTCGGCAACCCGGCTTCCTCGACGGTGGACGCCCTCAGCACGGCGGTGGTCGACGGCGTTTGCGTCCAGGTCTCATCGTGGTACGACAACGAGTGGGGTTACAGCTCGCGGTGCGTGGACCTGGTCAAGCTGGTCGCTGCGAAACTATGATAGGCAAGCGGACGATCGCCGATATCGACCAGAACGCGCTTGACGGCAAGCGCGCCCTCGTGCGGGTGGACTTCAACGTCCCGATGAAGGACGGCGCGGTCGGCGACGACACACGCATCCGCGCGGCGCTCCCCACTATCCGGGCGCTCAAGGGCCTCGGGGCCCGCGTCGTCCTGCTCTCGCACCTCGGCCGGCCCAAAGGCGGAGCTTTCGAGGCCAGGTACTCGCTCAAGCCGGTGGCGCGCGCGCTGGAGGGACTGCTCGGAAGCCCGGTCACGTTCATCGAAGACCCGTCCGCGCCCGACGCGGTACAGATGACCCGGCAGCTGCCGCGTGGCGGAGTGGCGCTGGTCGAGAACACCCGGTTCCTTGCGGGCGAGGAGAAGAACGACGCCGCCACCGCGAAGCTCTTCGCCGCGCTCGGCGACTTCTACGTGAACGACGCCTTCGGTTCGGCGCACCGTGCGCACGCCTCCACCGAAGGCGCGGCCCGACTCCTCAAGCCCGCCGTCGCGGGCTTGCTCATGGAGCAGGAGCTGGAATACCTCGGCCGAGCCCTGGCGAACCCCGCGCGCCCGTTCGTGGCGGTGCTCGGCGGTGCCAAGATCTCCGGCAAGATAGACGTCATCGAGAGCCTGCTGCCCCGCGTGGACCACGTCCTGATCGGCGGGGCGATGGCGTGCACCTTCTTCCGCGCCAAGGGTGTTTCGACGGGCGCGAGCCTGGTCGAGGAGGATCGCATCGCGATGGCCAGGGACCTGCTCGAGCGCGCCGGCGCCAGGATAGTCCTTCCGGAAGGCGGCGTCATCGCTCAGTCGCTGGAGAAGCCCGAGCCCTGTCGTGAGGTAGCGTGGAACGCCATCCCCGACGGCTGGGCGATGTACGACATCGACGCGACGACGCGCGAGCGGTTCGCTTCCATCGTGAAGGGCGCGAAGACGGTGGTGTGGAACGGACCTATGGGCGTCTTCGAGACGCCGCCGTTCGACGCCGGCACTCGCGCCGTGGCTCTGGCGCTAGTCGAGGCCACCGCGGCCGGCGCGACCACGGTCGTGGGCGGCGGAGACTCGGCGGCGGCGATCGCGGAGGTGGGCCTCGAGGACAAGGTGAGTCACGTCTCGACCGGGGGTGGCGCCTCACTGGAGTTCCTGGAAGGAAGGAGCCTGCCCGGCGTGGAGGCTCTCGATGCGCGCTAGCGGGAGGCGGGAGCCGGGAGCCGTACCGTCGGTGCGCACGAAGGATCCGGCTCCCGGCTCCCGGCTCCTCTCATGACCATCTTCGCCGCGAACTGGAAGATGCACCACGGCCCCGCGACGGGCCGCGACCTGGTGCGCGCCGTGCTCTCCCGCGTTCGGCCGAGGGAAGACCGGACGTTGCTCTTCTTCCCGCCGGCTCCGACGCTCCCGGCCGTCGCGGCGGAGGTCGCCGGCCGGCGCGATGCGGCCGCGGGCGTCCAGAACGTGCACTGGGAAGCGAAGGGCGCGTTCACTGGCGAACTGTCGGTCGGGATCGCGGGGGAAGCCGGGGCAACGTGGGTGCTGGTCGGCCACTCCGAACGCCGCCACAAGTTCGGCGAGACGGATGAGGAGAGCGGGAAGAAGGTGCGCGCGGTCCTGGGCGCGAACCTGAACCCGATGCTCTGCGTAGGCGAGAAGCTCGAGGAGCGCAAAGCCGGTCAAACCGAAGCGGTAGTGCTGCGACAGCTCGCGGCGGGGCTCGAGGGTCTGGACGCCGTGGCGCTGGCGCGGGTCGTCATCGCGTACGAGCCGGTATGGGCCATAGGCACCGGCGTCAATGCCACGCCACAGGACGCCGCGACCGTGCACCGCTGCATCCGTGGCTGGCTCAAGGCTCGGACGCCGGTGGGGATGCGGAGCCGCGTCCTCTACGGCGGATCGGTGAGTCCCGCGAACGCGGTGGCGCTCCTCGCCGAGGAGGAGCTGGACGGGGTACTGGTGGGCGGGGCTAGCCTGGAGGTCGAGAGTTGGACCGCGATCTGTGAGACCCCCAGGCCGGCGCGTTAAGCCCGGAAAGCGCGACACTCGCGCGGACTGTCTCGATCAACTCCCCGGACTTCGAAGCCTGGCGTTGACCCCTGCGAAGGGCCCCGGCTAGATTTCCCCCGCTATGTACACGTTCTTTCTGGTACTCCTGATCCTCGATTCCATCGTCTTGGTGGCGGCCGTGCTCCTCCAGGCCGGCCAGGGCGGCGGCCTCGCGGCGTCCTTCGGCGGCTCCTCCTCGACCGATGCCTTCGTGGGCGGCCGTCAGGCGGCCACCATTCTCACCAAGGCCAGCTGGTGGGGTGGTGGGACCTTCCTGTTCCTGTGCCTCATCCTCCAGATGATCAGCTCGCGGGGATCGCAGCCGCGCTCGATCGTGGAGCAGCAGCAGCGCGAACAACAGTCGCAGCAGCAGGCGCCGGCGCCCCTGGCGCCGCTGCCGCTCCAGAACGCGGCGCCGCTTACCCCGGCTCCGGCCACGCCCGCGGCGCCGACCACTCCGGCGCGCTGAGGCCGTGAGCGACCAGCTCCAGCCGGCCTACATCCTCCTCGAAGACGACACCTGGTATCGGGGCGCGACGACCGCCCCGTTTTCAGTCACGCCCGCGGAAGTCGTCTTCACCACGAACCTGAGCGGGTACCAGGAGGTCTTCACCGACCCCTCGTTCGCCGGCCAGATCGTCGTGATGACTGCGCCGATGATCGGCAACTGCGGCACCAACGCCCAGGACGTCGAGTCGGACCGCCCGATGGTGGCCGGCGTCGTGGTCCGCGAGATGTCGCGGCTGGCCTCGTCGTGGCGGTCCACCGGGGCGCTCGATGACTGGCTCCACGGCCGCGGGATCCCCGTGGTGAGCGAAGTGGATACGCGCCGCCTCACCCGTCACATCCGCGAGAAGGGTGCGATGCGCGGCGTCATGGCCTGCGGCGACGCGCCTTCGGATGAGGCGCGGCAGATCCTCATGGCCTCGCCGAGCATGGAAGGCCTCGACCTCGCGTCCACGGTCACCTGCAAGGCATGGGAGACCGTCGGCCCTGACGAGGCGCGCTTCAAGGTCGTCGCGTACGACTACGGAATGAAGCGGAACATCGTGCGGCTGCTGGTCTCTGCCGGTTGCCAAGTGATCGTCGTGCCCGCCGACACGCCCGCAGGCAAGGCGCTCGAGCGGAAACCCGACGGCGTCTTCCTCTCCAACGGTCCCGGTGACCCGGCGGCCGTAACCTACGCACCGCCCATCATCCGTGATATCGCAGCGTCGGGCACGCCCATCTTCGGCATCTGCCTGGGCCACCAGATCCTCGGTTTGGCTTTTGGCGGGCGCACCGTGAAGCTCCCCTATGGCCACCGGGGCGGGAACCATCCGGTCCGCGAGCTGGAGGGGGGGCGGGTGTTGATAACCTCCCAGAACCACGGGTTCGCCGTGAGTGGGGAAGAGGAAGGCTCTGGGGTGCCCGGAGCCTCGGCACTGGAGGTAACGCACCGTAACCTCAATGATGGCACCGTAGAAGGAGTCAGGCACCGGGAATTGCCCATTTTCGCGGTCCAGTACCACCCGGAGGCGAGCCCAGGACCCCACGACGCCCGGCCGCACTTCGCTGATTTTGTGAGGCTGATGACCCCAACCCCTTGACAGTCAACGAGGTAGCTTCCAGATTAGCCCTCCCGTCCAGTTGAGACGGACCACGCAGCGGACGCTGGAGGCGCTGATGACCAAGGCCGACCTTGTCGAGAAGGTGACCGCGCAGATCGCGCGGACGGCCGGGCCCATGATCAGCAAGAAAGACTGTGCCCGCGTTGTAGATAGCTTCCTCGACGCAGTGAAAGATGCGCTCGCGGAGCAGAAGAACATCGAGATTCGCGGCTTCGGCACCTTCAAGATCCGCAGTCGGAAGACCCGCATGGCGCGCAACCCGCGCACCGGCGATCCGGTTGAAGTTGCCGCCCGCCCGGTCCCTGTCTTCAAGCCCAGCAAGGAGTTGCGTGCGATGGTGGCCGAGCGCGAGGAGATGGCCTCGAATCCATGACCAATGACCGGGCCGCCCGGTGGGAATGTTGATAATGTTCGGCGTCTCGGTGCGGGGCGCCGAACTTTTTTCCCCTCCGCGGGGTTCAGCATGGCTCTCTGGGAAACGGTGGGGCTGCTCATGGCGTTCGCGCGGTTCTTGAAGTACGATGTGCGATGATCACTACGTTCCGTAGTCTCGTGCTGGCGGCGGTGCTGCCCGGCGTGGCGTGGGCGCAGGAGCCGAGCTATCGGGTGACGGTGAACCAGCCGGCGCACACGTTCGTGGTGCGCGCGGAGCTGCCGGTTCCAGCGGGACGCGACACCTTCCTCATCTCGCTGCCGGCGTGGTCGCCGGGCGCGTACGATATCGACAACTACGCGCGCTACGTCCACGGCTTCAGCGCCACGACGCCCGACGGCCGACCGCTCGTCTGGGACAAGGCCGACAAGGACACCTGGCGCATCGTCACGAACGGCGCCCGGCAGGTCGTGGTCGAGTTCCGCACCAACCCCGACTCGGTCATGCTCGAGTTCAGCGCGATCGGCGACGACTTCGCGTTCTTCAACGGGACCAACCTGCTGCCGTACGCCGAGGGCGGCGACCTGAACGCCCCGGCCGAGCTGGAGGTCCGGGCCCCGGACGGGTGGCGCGTGGCCACGGCGATGGCCTCGGCGGGCGCGCCGGGCCGGTACCGGGCCGATAGCTACCACGACCTGGTGGACTCGCCCTTCCTGATGGGCCGGCTCGCGATGGACAGCGTGATCGTGGACGGCCGGCCGATACGGTTCGCCGTCTACCCCGACTCGGTGCTGACGCCGGCGGTGTGGGACAGCGTGAGCGACGCGATCCGCCGCATCGCGACCGCCCAGAACCGGATCTTCGGCGGGCCGCCGTACGACGGGTACACGGTGCTCCTCTTCGCCCCTTTCGTGGAGATGCAGTGGGCGGGCGGCCTGGAGCACCACGACTCCCAGTTCGACGCCTACGCCGGCGGCGCCTTCGCGCCGAACCGCCGGACCGGCCGTCTGGGCGACTTCGCCAGGCCGCTCCTGTCGCACGAGTTCTTCCACCTCTGGAACGTGAAACGAATCCGCCCCGCCGAGATGTGGCCGTACGAGTACTCGCGAGAGCAGTTCACTCCGCTGCTATGGTGGTCCGAGGGAGTGACCGACTACTACAGCGACGTGTCGCTGGCACGGGGCGGACTGTTCAGCGTGGATCGTTTCGTCACGAGCGTCAACGACAACATCCGGCAGATCGAGAACGCCAATGAGATCGTCGCGGCCGAGGACGCCAGCCTCAACACCTGGATCCATCCCACGTTCGTGGACGAGGCGCAGTACTACTACCCCAAGGGCTCGCTGCTCGGGCTCATGCTCGACGTCCAGATCCGCGAGGCCACCAACAACCAGCACAGTCTCGACGACGTCATGCGGTCGCTATACACGGACTTCTACCAGCGCGGTCGCGGTTTCACGACCCAGGACCTCCTCGGCCTGATCCGTCAGTGGTATCGTGGCGTGGACGACTTCTACGCGCGCTACATCAACGGGCGGGAGCCGCTGCCTTATCAGGCGGTCCTGCCGAGGGGCGGCATCGCGGTCAGAGTGCGGGAGACCAAGTCACCGTTCGTCGGGGTCGGGGCCGGCGGCGGGCAGGATGGTGGCATCGCGGTGGTGGAGGTGACGCCGGGCTCGCTGGCGGAGGCCGTCGGCCTCCAGCCGGGGGACGTGCTGCTCCGGCTCGGCGAGGTGGCGACGCGCAACCCGGAGACGTTCGGGGCGCAGTTCCGCGCCCGCTATCAGAACAGCGAGGGTCAGCCGATCGAAGTGGTGTATCGGCGTGAAGGCCAGCAGGTGACTCGGCGCGGCGTGGTGAGGGTCAGGACGACGAGGACGTATTCGGTAGCGCGGGACCCGAATGCGAGTCCGGCGGCGGCGGCCGTGTTGGCGGGGATCGTGGGAAGGTAATAGTGGTGATAGAGGTGATGAGGTGATTGAGGTGATAGAGGGGAGTGAGGGGAATGAAGTGAGAGTGCGGGTTCGCTTCTTTGCTTCGTATGCCGAGGCGTTCGGGCGGGATGAGACGAGCCTCGAGTTGGCCACCGGCGCGTGCGTCTGCGATTGCGTCGCGGCGATCCGCGCCGACCCTGCCGCCGTGCGGCTCCCGCCGAGCCCGCTGGTGGCGGTGAACCAGCGTTACGCGAAGCCGGAGACGCCGCTGTCGGACGGGGACGAGGTAGCGCTGATCCCCCCGGTAGCGGGGGGTTGAGGGGAAGGGGCCGCGGGGCCGATCCGGGAGAGTGGCGCGCGGCCGCTGCGTCGCCGCCGGGCCCGCATCACGGTGGCGTTCTCGGACCCCCCGGGCCGAACTCGGCGCCGCCGGAGCGTCCGTTGCGGATTGCGTGCGGCCTGGTGTCACGTGTTCGTCAACCGGAGCTGCGACTACGTGAGGGCAACCGGCACGATCTCGAGGGCCAGCCCGCGCGCCCCCCGGTAGGCGCGAAAGCCCCGCCGGTCCAGCGTGAACACCCGCGGCGCGTCGAGCGCGTCCCCAAGAACCACGAGCGTGGCGTCGGCATAGTCCATCGGGACCCGGGCGTAGCGGCGCATGAGGTGGGACGCCTGTCGGTGCGCGGGAGGATCCAGCGGAACGATGGGGATGCGAGCGGCCAGCAGGAACTCCAGCGCCAGCACTGCGGGCCCGCCTCCCCGGCCCACGAAGTGGCTGGCCTCGGTGACGACGGCCTCGGTGGTCACGCAGCGATCGAGCACTTCGGGCCAGGCCTCGACACACGCCGTGTGCCATTGGTCGCGCGCATCGAGACAGGCGACGAGCGGCCCGGTGTCGAGCAGCACGTCGCGCCGGGAGGTCAGGCTAGGCGCGCCAGTTGTGGTCGCGGACGCGGCGGGCCAGCGCGTCGGCCTCGAGCTTGGCCGGATCGAGCTTGACCGCGCCCACGAAGCGCTCGACCTGGTCCCAGGACCGGGCGGACGCCGGCGGGTCGGCCGGCGGGGCCTCGGCCAGGTAGCCGGCGAGCGCCTCGCGCACCACCAGGGCACGAGGCACGCCTCGATCGCGGGCGCGGCGGTTGAGGAGCCGCGCCAGCTCGGGCGGGATTCGGAAAGTGAGCTGGTCGTCCATGCAGTGCATTGTAGTGCTAACGCACTGCTGGGTCAAGCCGGTCTTGCCGTCGCCGTGCGTTGCGACTAAGTATTTCACCCATGCCGGGTTATCTCACCGACCAGCCCCTGGACGCCGCCCGCCTGATTGCGGAGGTGTCATCGGAGGGGTGCGGCGGCACGGCGCTGTTCCTCGGCACCGTCCGGAACTCGCCCGAAGACGGCGACATTGAAGGCATCGAGTACTCGGCGTACCCTGAGATGGCCGAGGCGGAGTTCTATCGCATCATCACCGAATGCAGGGACCGCTGGCCGATGGCACGCGTCGCGCTGAGGCATCGTCTTGGTTACATCCCGGCCGGGGAGGCGAGCATCGCGATCGCCGCTTCGTCACCCCATCGCGTCGAGGCGTTCGACGCTTGCCGCCACGTGATCGAGGAGACCAAGAAGCGCGTGCCGATCTGGAAGAAAGAGAGGTTCGCGGCCGGCCCTACGCGGTGGGTGGAGCCGATGCATGTCTAGCGCACCGCTGCCGGTCGTGAACGTGGGCCTGCCGGACGCTCAGGGCCGCCGCATCAACTACCTGCGGATCAGCGTCACCGACCGCTGCAACTTCCGCTGCCTCTACTGCATGCCGGAGGACGGCCTGGTGTGGCTGCCCAAGGCCGAGATCCTCTCGTACGAGGAGATCGCCGAGATCGTGCGGCAGCTCGCGCCCACGGGCGTGCGGCGGCTCCGGATCACCGGCGGCGAGCCGACCATCCGGCCGGACCTCGAGATCCTCATCCGCTACCTCAAGGGCATCCCCGGCATCGAGGACGTCGCGCTTTCAACGAACGGCGTGAAGCTCGTGAAGAAGGCGGCGGAATACGCCGCGGCCGGCCTGGACCGGGTGAACATGTCGGCGGACAGCCTGCGTCACGACCGCATCGTGGCCATCGCCCGGCGCGACCTCGGTCTCGATCCCGTCGCGGCGCTCACCGCCGCCGAGCGCGCGGGACTCGATCCGGTCAAGGTCAACGTGGTCGTCATGCGCGGCATCAACGACGACGAGGTGGAGGACTTCGCCCGGCTCACGCTGGACCATCCCTGGCACGTGCGCTTCATCGAGCTGATGCCGGTGGGCGACATGGCCACACTCACCTGGGAGCACGTGGTGCCGAGCAGCGAGGTTCTGGAGCGGGTCGAAGCGGCACTGGGCGGCCTCGACGTTCCGGATGACTTGCCCATCGGCAACGGCCCGGCCTCCTACTATCGGGGGCCCGGGTCTTCCGGCACCATCGGCGTCATCACCCCGATGACCCACACCTATTGCGGCAGCTGCAACCGGGTCCGCCTCACGGCCGACGGCCGGCTTCGCACCTGTCTGTTCGGCACGCACGAAGTGAACTTCCGCGACCCGTTGCGGCGCGGCGATCCGCTGCTGCCCCTGTTCACGCGCGCGCTGGCCGAGAAGCCGCCGGAGCATCACCTCCTCCAGATGGATGCTGGCGGCCTCGAGGCGCTGTCGCAGGTCGGAGGGTAGCGCTGACGCTCCACGTCGCGCTCATCGAACCGCAGATCCCGCCCAACACGGGCAACATCGCCCGCCTGTGCGCGGCGACTGAGTCGTCGCTGCATCTCATCGAGCCGGTCGCCTTCTCGCTGGATGACGCCGAGCTGACCCGCGCAAGCGTGCACTTCTGGGATGAGGTAGACCTCTGGGTCCATCCGACGTGGCGGCACTTCCGCGAGGCTTTCGCGCGGGACCGATGCTGGTACTTTTCAGCGCGCGCGGGGCAGCTCCTCTGGGACGCGGACATCCCCGACGGCTCGTGCCTGGTGTTCGGGAACGAGGCCAGCGGGATGCCCGACCGGATCCGCGAAAAGTACCCCGACAGGGTGTACCGGATCCCGATGACCGGCCCAGTGAGGAGCCTCAACCTGGCGACGGCCGTGGGGATCGTTCTCTACGACGTGCTGAAGCAGCTGGACTACGGGAAGAGCTCTGAGTTTCCAACCTATCATCGCCCGCGGGCGGGAGCGAAACCTTGAACAAGATCACCGTGGTGGGCGCGGGCAACGTCGGCGCCACGACCGCACAGCGGCTGGCCGAGAAGGAGCTGGCCCGCACCATCGTCCTGGTGGACATCGTCGAGGGCATACCGCAGGGCAAGGGCCTCGACCAGTGGGAGTCGGCGCCCATCGAAGGGTTCGACTCGCGGGTGATCGGCTCGAACGGGTACGGTGAGGCGGCGGGCTCGGAGTTGTTCGTCGTCACGGCGGGAATAGCGCGGAAGCCGGGGATGAGCCGAGAGGACCTGCTGAACACCAACGTTACCATCGTGAAGTCGGTGGCGCAGGAGATCAGGAAGTGCGCGCCTGACGCGATCGTCATCGTGGTGAGCAATCCGCTCGACACGATGTGCTACGTGATGAAGGAGGTGCTGGGCGCGCCGCGCGAGCGGGTGATCGGCATGGCGGGGGTCCTGGACACCGCGCGCTACCGCTCCTTCCTGGCCGAGGCACTCGACGTCAGCGTCGAGGACATCCAGGCCATGGTGCTGGGAGGTCACGGGGACACGATGGTGCCCCTCATCTCATACACGACCGTGTCGGGGATCCCGGTCACCCAGCTGATGAAGCAGGACCAGCTGGACAAGATCGTGGACCGTACTCGCAACGGCGGCGCCGAGATCGTGGCGTTCCTCAAGACCGGCTCGGCGTACTACGCGCCGTCGTCGGGGGCGGTGCAGATGGCCGAAGCGATCGTGAAGGACAAGAAGCGGATCCTGCCGTGCGCCGCGTGGCTCCAGGGGGAATACGGCTACCAGAACATCTTCCTGGGCGTGCCGTGCAAGATCGGCGCGCGTGGGCTCGAGCAGATACTCGAGGTGGAGCTGACGAGCAACGAGAAGGTGGCGCTCGGCAAGTCGGCCAAGGCGGTGCAGGAGACGATCGCGCAGGTGAAGCTGTAGAGACGTTGAAAGGAAAAGAGCGTTGAAGGTGAGGTGAAAAAGGCGTTGAGGGTGGGCGTCATCCGCGGCGCGCTCGCGGCGCTGCTGGTCCCCGTCGCAGGCGCTTCCGCGCAAGTACGCGGTCCGGCCGCGATCGTGCTGCGTCCCGGCCTCGTCATCACGCGTTCGGCAAGGGTCGCGCCGAGGACCTACCGCCTTCCGGCCCCCGCCTCGGCCGATTCCGCGGTGATAGTCGTCCGCGGCGACGGCATCACCGTGGACTTCTCCGGCGCCGCGATGGAGGGGACGGACCCGCAGGCAGATCCCAACGCCGCGGTCGGTGTCGCCATCCGCATCGACGGCGGGCGCAACGTGCGCATCCTCCACGCCCGAATCCGCGGCTACAAGATCGGCATCCTCGCGCGCGATACCCGGGGGCTCGAGCTGGTCGACAGCGACCTGAGCTACAACTGGAAGCCGCGCCTGTTCAGCGTCGTCGAGCACGAAAGCCTGGCTGACTGGCTGTCGTTCCATCACAACGAGAATGGCGAGTGGCTCCGGTATGGCGCCGCCATCTATCTGGACGGCGTCCTGGGCGGCACCATCCGCGGGAACCGGGCAGAGCAGGGGATGAACGGCCTGCTGATGGTGCGCACCGACAGCGTCCGGGTCCTCGACAACGTCTTCTCGTTCAACTCCGGCCTGGGCATCGGGCTGTACCGCTCGAGGGACAACACCCTCATGCGCAACCTCGTGCAGTACGACGTGCGAGGGTACAGCCACGGCTTCTACCGCCGCGGCCAGGACTCAGCGGGGCTCCTGCTCTACGAGCAGAGCTGCCGCAACGTGGTAGCGTACAACGCCGTCACCCATGGCGGCGACGGGCTCTTCCTCTGGGCCGGGCAGAGCACGATGGACAGCGGTACCGGCGGCGCCAACGACAATCTTTTCTACGGGAACGACTTCAGCTTCGCGCCCGCCAACGGCATCGAGGCCACGTTCAGCCGCAACAGGTTCGTCGCCAACCTGGTCGAGGGGAACGACTACGGGGTGTGGGGCGGCTACAGCTTCGAGTCGACGTTCGCCGGCAATCGCTTCGCGAACAATCGCGTCGGCATCGCGATCGAGCATGGCCAGGACAACGCGATCGTCGCGAACCGGTTCGACGGTGATACCACCGCGATCAGCCTGTGGGCCAACCCCATCGAGCCTTCCGATTGGGGCTATCCCAGGCACCGCGACACGCGCAGCCGCGACCATCGCGTCTCGCACAACGTCTTCCTGGCCAACCGGGTCGGCGTGCGCGCCGCGAACACTGCCGGCGTCCTCCTTTCGGGCAATCTCCGGTGGGCGGTGGACTCGGTGACGGTGGCGAGCGATACGTCGGGCTTCGCGATGACGGGGAACGCCGCGATCAGTGAGGGCGAGGCGCGCGTCGCGGCACGGGTGCCCGCCGAGTACGCGCGGCTCGCCCCCCGGCCGCCGCACGGCAGAGCCGAGATCCCTTCACCCCCGCTGCCACGGCGCGACCGTTCTTCGATCGTGGTGGACGAGTGGGGACCGTACGACTGGCGTTCGCCCAAGCTCTGGCCCTTGGACAGCACGCGCGCCGTACCCCTCCGGCTGCGCGTGCTCGGACCTCCCGGCCGCTGGCGCGTGGTCGGACGCCGCGGAATGGGCGCACTGTCCGGCACGTCGGGACAGGTCGGAGACACGGTGGGCGTGACGCCCGCGCCGGACTCCGCGGGCGACTGGGAACTCACGCTCGAGTATCGTGGCGGACCCACAGTGTCACCGCGTGGCGAGCGGCGGGACGCCGGCCGGCCGTACCGGTTCTCGTTCGTACGCTTCGAGCCTTCGATCGACTGGACCGTCCGGTTCTTCGCCTGGAGCGACAGCACCGATCCCCGCAGCCGGCCCGGGGCGTTCGCCGCGCTGCTCGGCTCGACGCCGCTGCTCACCCGGCACGAGCCTCGGCTGGACTACGAGTGGTACCGTCCGACCATCGCCGGGCTGCCGCGGGAACGGTTCGCACTGGAGGCGACGGGGACGGTGACGCTCGCGCCCGGCTTGTACGCGCTGCGCACCATCAGCGACGACGCGGTGCGGGTGTGGGTGGACGGCGTGCTGGCCATCGACCACTGGGCGCCTCACGAGTCAGCGGTGGACGAAGCGCCACTCAGCGGCGGACGGCACGAGCTGCGGGTGCAGTACTACCAGGCGGATGGCTGGACGGAGCTCCGGCTCGACATAGTGCGGGGGACCCAGCGTTCGCCCGGCTCGGCCGGACCGCGCTGACGGTTACGCCGTCTGCGTCACCCGCCGGAGCGTGCGGGGGAAAGTGTTCCCCATGTTGCCGGTTGCTCACCCCGCTCGGGAACTGCGGGTGCCGCCGCTCACCACCCCCGCGCCGAGAAGAACCCCAGCGCCGACGAGGCCACAGCTCAGGACCGGCATGATCGGTGTGTGCAGGTTGCCGACGGCGATCGGCGCGGCGAGGAGGAACCCGACGATACCGCCGGCGATGGCGCCTGAACGTGCGCCCTGTGGCAGCCAGCGCAGTTTGGTGAGCAACATGACCGTGCCAACGATGGCGAGCACGCCACCGAGGATTGCGCCGGCAAAGAGACCCACGTTGCCGAACCCGTTGCCAAGGATCGAGCCAACCGCCGCTCCGAGGCCGGCGAGTGCCCAGGAAGCGAGGAATACGGGGAGTGGCTTCATGGATCGCGCTCCTACCTCAAAGGACTTGTTGGCCTGCGACAAATGCTCTCATGAGCACCGCTCGTCGTCAGCCGCCGGCTGAGCCTTCGGCAGTCGCCGTACGTCGGCCCCTGGCAACGCTCGCTCTGATGAAGTCCGCATTCATGCGCCCGATGAACGCCACCGGGATCCCCTTCGGGCAGACCGCCTCGCACTCGCCGTGGTTGGTGCAGCTCCCGAACCCTTCCTCGTCCATCTGCGCTACCATGCTCAGGGCGCGCTCCATCCGCTCCGGCTGGCCCTGCGGCAGCATACCCAGATGGGTGATCTTGGCCGCGACGAAGAGTGACGCCGAGGCGTTGGGGCAGGCGGCCACGCAGGCGCCGCACCCGATGCAGGCCGCCGCGTCCATCGCCAGCTCCGCAGCCTCCTTCCGTACCGGGAGGGCGTTCCCGTCCGGCGCGCCACCGATGGCCGCCGCGATGAAGCCGCCCGCCGAGATGATCCGGTCGAACGCGCTCCGGTCCACGACGAGGTCCTTGATGACGGGGAACGCGCCGGCGCGCCACGGCTCCAGCGTGACCTCGTCGCCGTCCTTGAAGCTCCGCAGGTGGAGCTGGCACGTGGTGGTCAGGCGCTTGGGCCCGTGGGCCGTGCCGTCTACGACCACGCCGCACGCGCCGCAGATCCCCTCGCGGCAGTCGTGGTCGAAGGCGATGGGATCCTCGCGCTTCGCGATCAGCCCTTCGTTGACCACGTCGAGCATCTCGAGGAACGACAGGTCGGGGCTGATGTCCGTGGCCTGGTAGTCGATGAACCGCCCCGGGCTCCGTGCGTCCTTCTGGCGCCACACGTGCAGGGTCAGGTTCACTGGTAGCTCCGGGTGGCCAGGTGGACGTTCTGGAAGGCGAGCGGCTCCTCGTGCCGCACCGGCGCCGCGTCCGCGCCGGTGTGCTCCCAGACCGCGGCATGACAGAACCGGGCGTCGTCGCGCTTCGCTTCGCCGTCCTCGGTCTGGTGTTCCTCACGGAAATGGCCGCCGCACGACTCCTCCCGCGCCAGGGCGTCCCGGCACATCAACTCGCCCAGCTCCATGAAGTCCGCGACGCGGCCCGCCACCTCTAGCGACTGGTTCAGCTCGGAGTGCTCCCCCGTGACGTTGAGGTTCTGCCAGAACTCATCACGCAGTACCGGGATCTTCTGGAGCGCGGCCTCGAGCCCCTTCCGGTTGCGCGCCATGCCGCAATGCTCCCACATGATCTTCCCGAGCTCGCGGTGGAACGACGTCGGCGTGCGCCGGCCCTTGATCCCCAGCAGCTTCGAGAGCCGCTCCTCTACCGCGGTCACCGTGGCCTTCACCTCCGGATGATCCGCTGCCGGCACGCCTGGCTTCACCCCGGCAAGGTAGTTGCCCATGGCGTAGGGGATGACGAAGTAGCCGTCGGCGAGGCCCTGCATCAGAGCGCTGGCGCCCAGTCGGTTGGAGCCGTGGTCGGAGAAGTTGGCCTCGCCGAGCACGAAAAGCCCCGGAATGGTGCTCATCAGGTTGTAGTCCACCCACAGCCCGCCCATGGTGTAATGGCTGGCGGGGTAGATGCGCATCGGGACCTGGTAGGGGTTCTCGTCGGTGATGCGCTCGTACATCTCGAACAGGTTGCCGTACTTCTCCCGTACCGCGTCCTCGCCCAGGCGCGCGATCGCGTCGGCGAAGTCGAGATAGACGCCGCGCGCCCCGGGGCCTACGCCCCGGCCCTCGTCGCACACCCGCTTGGCCGCGCGCGAGGCGATATCCCGTGGCGCGAGGTTCCCGTAGCTGGGGTACATCCGCTCGAGGAAGTAGTCTCGCTCGGCCTCGGGGACGGCGCCCGGCGCGCGGATGTCTCCCGCCTGTTTCGGCACCCAGACCCGGCCGTCGTTGCGCAGCGACTCGCTCATGAGCGTGAGCTTGGACTGGTGGTCGCCGGAGACCGGGATGCAGGTGGGATGGATCTGCGTGTAGCAGGGGTTGGCGAACCCCGCGCCCTTCCGGTACGCCCGCCAGATGGCGGTGGCGTTGCATCCCTTCGCGTTGGTCGAGAGGTAGAAGACGGCGCCGTAGCCGCCCGTGGCGAGGCAGACCGCGTCGGCGAAGTGGGTCTCCAGCTCGCCCGTCACCAGGTCCCGGACCACGATGCCGCGCGCGCGCCCCTCGACGACGATCAGCTCCAGCATCTCGTGGCGCGAGTACATCTGCACCGTGCCCATCCCGATCTGCCGCTCCAGCGCCTGGTACGCGCCGAGGAGGAGCTGCTGGCCGGTCTGGCCACGCGCGTAGAATGTGCGTTGGACTTGGGTGCCGCCGAATGAGCGGTTGGCGAGCGTTCCCCCGTACTCGCGGGCGAACGGCACGCCTTGGGCCGCGCACTGATCGATGATGTTGACGCTGATTTGTGCGAGCCGGTAGACGTTGGCCTCGCGGGCGCGATAGTCGCCACCCTTGATGGTGTCGTAGAAGAGTCGATAGACGCTGTCGCCGTCATTCGCGTAATTCTTCGCCGCGTTGATGCCGCCTTGGGCGGCGATGGAGTGGGCTCGGCGTGGGCTATCTTGGAAGCAGAAGGACTCGACGCGATATCCGAGCTCAGCGAGCGATGCAGCGGCGGACGCCCCGGCGAGGCCGGTGCCCACCATGATCACCGTGTACTTGCGCTTATTGGCCGGGTTGACGAGCTTGTAATCGAAGCGTGCCTTGTCCCATTTCTTCTCGATCGGTCCGGACGGCGCGTTTGATTTCAGGTCCATTATTTCACCGCGCCCAGCAGGACCAGGAGGGGGATCGAGATATTCCCGGCCACGATCGCAGCGGCCCCGCCTCGTGCGAGCCACTTAAGCACCGGCGTGTATCGCGGGTGGTTGATTCCGAGGGACTGGAACATGCTCCAGGCCCCGTGGGAGAGGTGCATGCCGAGCATGATCTG
>JAUYOW010000234.1 GCA_030697825.1 Gemmatimonadales bacterium
CCCTCCGCCTCGGCGACCTCATCCTCCTCGTCGTCGGCTTGGTGATCGGGTCCGGCATCTTCATCGTCCCGGCGACGGTGCTCCGCCAGACCGGTGGCGCGGTGGGGCCGGCGATGCTCGTCTGGGTCGCAGGCGGGGTGCTCTCGCTCCTCGGCGCCCTCACCTACGCCGAGCTGGGCGCGATGCGGCCCGACGCCGGCGGGCTGTACGTCTACCTCCGCGACGCATTCGGCCCGCTCCCCGCGTTCCTCTATGGCTGGACCAAGTTCTTCGTCATCGGCAGCGGCTCGGTGGCCACGCTCGCCGTGGCGTTCACGATCTACCTCGGCCGGCTCGTCCCGGTCCCGGGTGCGGTGGGGAAAGTCGTCTCGGTGCTGATGATCGCCGTCGTGATGGCGATCAACGTGCGCGGCGCGCGCCAGGGCTCCGACGTGCAGAACTGGGCGACCGGCCTCAAGGTCGGCGCGATACTCGTGATGAGCGTGGTGCTGCTGGCGATGGGCAAGGAGCTCGGCGCGTCGGTGGACAACCTCTGGCCCGCTACGGTCTCGCCCTCGCCGCTCTCGGGCGTCGGGCCGGCAATGATCGGCGTGCTGTGGGCCTACGAGGGATGGCAGTACGTCACCTTCTCGGCGGCCGAGACGATTGACCCGCAGCGTACCTTCCCGCGCGCCATCTGGGTCGGGACCGCGCTGCTGATCGGGATCTACGTTCTCGCCAACGTCGGGTACCTGGCCGCGCTGGGACCGGACGCCGCCGCGCGGAGCGAGCGCATCGCCGCCGACGCGGTGGGCGCGCTCCTGGGGCCCGGGGCGGGCAAGGCGATCGCGGCGGTCATCCTGGTCTCGATGTTCAGCGCCGCGAACGGGATCACGCTGACGGCGCCGCGGCTCTACTATGCGATGGCGCGCGACGGGGTCTTCTTCGCCAGGCTCGCGGAGGTGCATCCCCGGTTCGGCACGCCGGCCTTCGCGATCGTCGTGAGCTCGCTCTGGGCGATGGGTCTCGCTGCCACCGGCACATTCGAGCAGCTCCTCACCTACGTCGTATTCGTCGGGTGGATCTTCTACGCGCTTGGGGCGCTCGCCGTTCTCACCTTCCGCCGTCGCGAGCCCAACGCCGAGCGGCCGTTCCGGGTACCCGGGTATCCGTTCACGCCGCTGCTATTCGTGACGTCGGCGGCGGCGATCGTGTTGAACACCGTCGTCACGCAGCCGGGCCGCGCGGCGATAGGGCTGGGCATGGTGATGCTCGGTGTCCCCGCGTTCTTCGTCTGGCGTGCCCGCGCCAGGACCGCCGCAAAGGAGGCCGCATGACGATGGCCTCCGGCAGGCAGCGAACCGCGCCATCGGGCGCGCCGGCCGCCGGCCCGCCGCACTACAGCTTGCCGAAAGCGACGCCCTTGTAGGTCCAGCCGCCGCCGGGCAACGCTTCCTGGACTCGGCGCGGTCGCGCGGTTGAGGCCGAGCAGCGTGGCCCTGAGCTCCGCGTCGGACTTGACGGATGTTCCCGCCGCCGGCCGCTTGGTTCCGGTGAAGACATCGAACAGGCCCATCGTGCGCCTCCTCAGTTATCCGTGCTCAGGCCGCTCAGTTAGTTCCCGGCCACGAGCCTTTGAAACCGCGGGTTGTTCCGCAGGGGATCGAACAGGGGATCAACCCGAAGCCACGGCCTCGTCACGCCGGACGGAATCGAGAGCAGGTATTCCAGACGGTCAATGGCGGAGTCATACTCACCCGTCCTTGCCCTAAGCTACACCGTGGGTCAGGGGCGGGCCAGAGTGCGCGGGGCCGTGGGCGCGCCGCAGGCTACGCGGCCAGCGCCTTCTCGAGCAGGGAGACGAGCGTGGCCTTGGGCACCGCGCCCACCTGCCGAGCGACTTCCCGCCCGCCCGTGAACACGATCAGCGTGGGAATGCCGCGGATACCGAACCGCTCGGAGGTGCGCTGGTTGCGGTCGGTGTCCAGCTTCGCCACCAGCAGGCGCCCGCTGTACGCCGCGGCGATCTCGTCGAAGATGGGCGCCATGATCTTGCAGGGGCCGCACCAGTCGGCGTAGAAGTCCACCACCACCGGCACCTCCGCCTCGCCGATCACCCGGTCGAACTCCTCGTCGGTGACGGGATAGGGACGGTCCAGCAGGATGGGCTTCGCGCACTGCCCGCACCTGGGTTGCGCGTCTCCGCGCGCCAGGTCCACGCGATTCAGCGTACCGCAAAAGAGGCAGCGGACCGTGACGTGCGGGCCCGCCTCGACATGCGTCTGCTCAACCATAGCTCTGTCTCCGCTCCGGTCGCCCGAAGTATACCCGGCGGCCGATATCACATAGAAGCGAGTGCCCAGCGCCGCGGCTCCCTGGAAATGCGCCGCGTTTGACCGGGATTCCCGGAGGCGCCTAGTCGAGGCGTTTCGCTTCCTTCAGCACTTCCAGCGCCGCGTTGTACCCCGGCCCGCCGGCGATCCCTCCGCCCGGATGCGTGCCGGCTCCGCAGAGGTACAGTCCGGAGATGGGGGTGCGATACCGGCTCCACCCCGCCACCGGCCTCATGAAGAGCACCTGGTCGAGGCCCAGCTCGCCGTGATGAACATGTCCACCGGTCAGTCCCTGCTCGTCCTCCAGGTCCTTCGGCGTTCGTACCACGACGCCAACGGTCGCTTCGCGCAGGACGGGAGCGCTCTCGGCGAGCGTCCCGACCACCAGATCGCCTAACGCCCGGCGACGCGCGTTGTCCCACGGGCCGTCGGCCAGGGCGTACGGAGCGTACTGGACGTGCGCCCGGACGCGGTGCCCGCCGTTCTCCGCGGCCTCGGCGCGGGCCTCGATGTACGGCCGGGCCGAGACGCGTCCGTACTTGGCGTCGTCGTAAGCACGCTCGAGGTATTCGAGTGACGGCGCCACGGCCAGCGTGGAGAACCCTGGTGCCCGGTCGAGCGTCAGCGTCAGCTGGGCCGTGACGCCTCGGCACCTGATGTTCCGCACCGCGCGAACGAACTCCGGGTCGAACCAGCCGGGCTCGGCCAGGCCGAGCAGCGTTCGCCGCGGGTCGGCGCTCGATACGACCACCGGCGCCCCGATCTCCTCCCCACCGGCGAGGACAACGCCGGTAACCAGGCCGGCCCGCGCAGTGATGCCGGTGACCTCCGCGCCGCGCCGCACCTCGACGCCGGGCGTCGCTTCTGGGCGGCCCAGCACTTCGCCGATGTTCGAGAGCGGCGGGCGGAACACGCCGGCGGGACTCCCCACATGATGGTGGAGCATGAGGAAGGCCGTGCCACCCGAGCGCGGTCCCTGGCACAGATCGGTGATGCCGGCGGCGCCGAGAACGCCCTTGAGCGCGTCGGACTCGAACCACTCGTCCAGCAGATCGGCCACCGACATCGGCAGGATGCGAAGCAGGTCCACCACTGCCTGCTTTCCGAGCCGGCGGACCTGCCAGCCGAGCCCGGCCAGGCGCGCCAGCTCGCCCAGGTCGCGGGTCATGATGTCGGGAGGCGGAGCCGAATAGAGCGCCTCGAGGACCCGCGCCAGCCGACCCATCCGCTCGCAGAACTCGGGCCACTTCGCGGCGTCCGCCGGGCTCAAGCGCTTGATCGCTTCGCCGGATGTCGCCACGTCCCGAGACAGCTCCAGCCGGCCACCGTCGGGCAGCGTCGCAGCGATCCACGGGTCGGGGCGCCACACCTGG
>JAUYOW010000235.1 GCA_030697825.1 Gemmatimonadales bacterium
CGCATGGCTGGAGCTCTCCATTTGAGGGGAGGAGCGGGGAGCGGGGAGCGGTACCTTGTGGTGCGCGACCAAGGCGGCGGCGCGCACCGTAAGGTACCGCTCCCGCAGGTACCGCTCCCCTTATCTCTACCGCCCTGCCGCCTTATAGTCTACGCCCCATCTCCCTCAAAGTTGAGAGTCCCGTGCCCCAGCCGGTCATAGTCGTGGATGCGTTCACCGACCAGCCCTTCTCAGGGAACCCCGCCGCCGTGTGCGTCCTGCCCGAGGAGAAGCCGGAGCGCTGGATGCAGCAGGTCGCGCGGGAGATGAACCATGCCGAAACCGCGTTCCTCATGAAGCGCGGAGAGGCGTGGGCGCTGCGCTGGTTCACGCCGGCCGTCGAAGTGGATCTCTGCGGACACGCCACGCTGGCGAGCGCGCACGTCCTCTGGGAGACGGGGCTCGTCGGCCCGGAGGAGACGGCCCGCTTTCGGACCAAGAGTGGCGTCCTGACGGCGACTCGCAGAGGCGACTGGATCGAGCTGGACTTCCCCGCTCTCCCGTGCGAGTACGCGGACGCGCATCCAGACCTCGCCGAGGCGCTCGGCGTTTCGCCCCGGATGGTGCTGCGGAGCCGGTTCGACTACTTGGTGGAGTTGGATTCCGAGGCCACTGTCCGCAAGCTCGCTCCCAGCCTCGCACTGATCGGCACGATCCCGGTGCGCGGCGTCATCGTGACGGCCGTGGCGACCACGCCGGGCTTCGACTTCGTGTCGCGCTTCTTCGCGCCGCAGTCCGGCGTCCCCGAGGACCCCGTGACCGGATCGGCGCACTGCTGCCTCGGCCCGTACTGGCAGGGGCGCCTGGGCAAGGCGGACCTGCTGGCCTACCAGGCCTCGGCCCGTGGCGGCATCGTGCGGGTCGGAGTGCGCGGCGAGCGCGTCCTGCTTGGCGGACAGGCGGTGACGGTGATGCGCGGCGAACTCGACACGTGATGCCCGAAAAACCGCGAGCATGCCAAGGCGCGGCTCATGTCCGAGGCAGGGGCTCCATGCGACCGAGGCGGTGCAGGTTGCTCGCGAACCGCGCCATGAGGACGCCGAGCATCGCCACCGCGAGCACGGTGGCGCCGAGGTTCGTGACCAGGGAAACCATCTCCCGGGCGGCGCTACGGCCGGCCAGCGCGAGCACCGCGTTCGCGATGACGAGGATGATGCGCACTTCGGTCGGACCGAGCTTTCCGTAGGCGATCCGGAAGACGCCGAAGACCGCCGATTCGAGGTACACGTTGATGGAAAGGGCGAGATAGGCCACCACCAGGAGGAGCGCCACCTCGAGGTCCACCCACGGCGACAGCCCGATGCCGACGCCGATCGCGGCGGTGGACACCGCGTCCACGATGTGGTCGAGATAGTAGCCGTACTTCGGCCGCTCCTGGTGCCGGACGCGCGCCAGCGTCCCGTCCAGGCTATCGCCGAACCAGTTGACCGCGATCATGAGGCTCGCGGCCCAGAGCCACCCGGCGTGGAGACCCGAGAGTGCGTATGCCACGCCCGCGCCCGCCGCGCCGGCGACGCCGAGCGCCGTGAGCGCGTCGGACGTGACGCAGCCCGGCAGCGCGCCCGCGATGCGCCGGAGCAGCCGGCGCTCGGGGTCGGCAAGAAGGAACGTCAGTTCACGCTTCGCGTCGGACATCGTTGCCTCCCTGAAGGGTCTCGCGCCGGCCGCGCCGAAGCGCTACCGCCGCACCGAGGATGACCGCCGCCACCGCTCCGGTCGCCAGCAGCTGGCCGCCGGTGAGCGGTATGACGGTGCCCAACGCCGCATACAAGAGGAACTGGGGGAAGCGGCCGAGGGCGGTGGCCACGAGGAAGCGGCGCACGGAGTACCGGTCCAGTACGCCGGCGATGCGCGCCACCCAGAACGGGATCGGCAGGAGCGCGGCGAGGAACACCGTGAGGAACGGCCGTCTGGCGAACATGAGGACCAGGCGTCGCACCAGCGCGGAGTCCCGCATCTCGGCCATCGGGCGCGAGTGTAGCGCCGCGTCGTAAAGCCGGTAGTTGACGTACTCGACCGCCACGACGCCCAGCGTGCCGACCGCCGCGACCAGCGCCGGCGGGTAGACCCTCCCGAAGACCATGAGCACCGGCTCGTAGCCTACCGGGAGGAACATCGAA
>JAUYOW010000236.1 GCA_030697825.1 Gemmatimonadales bacterium
CCGTCGAATCGCCGAGGATCAGGCGCAGGCGCGCGTCCCAGTAGCGCGGTGCCAGGCCAAGTTGACCCGTGCTGTCGCGGGCGAGCGCGCCGCCCACGAGGGCCGCCGCCGTGTCCGTCGCACCGCGCACGAACGCGAGGAGTCCGAGTCTGAAACGCGCCACGTTGGCGGCCGGAGCGTTCGTGAAACGCCGCATCAACACCCGGTAGTGAGCACGCTCCTCATCGGGCTCGCCGCGCGAGCGATCGTGGTCGGCGAGGATCATCACCGCGCGCGCGATGCTCGTGTCGCCGCGGTACCGGCGCGCCAGGGTGTCGGCCAGCACCTCCGCCGCATCCCAGAAACCCGCGGCTGCCAGCGCCCGCACCCGCTCGAAGGCGATCATCGTCGCGGGCGGGGACGCCGTGCGCCGGCGGGCGCGCGGACTGGCAGGGCGCGCGGCGGCGCTGTCCAGCGCCGCCATGGCGTGAGGCAGGCTGCCGCGCTCCAGCTGGATGCGGGCGAGCTCGAGCCAGGCGCCGACGCTGGTGTCGGCCCGCGCGATGGCCCGGCGCGCGAAGCGCTCGGCGGTGACCAGGTCGTCGCGGGCACGGTAGGCGCGGCTCACCGCGAGGTACTCGCGGAGCGAGAGGGTGTCGTAGCGCTCGGTCAGGAACGTCGCGGCAAGGAGTGCCGCGGGCCTGGTGGGGTCGGCGAAGACGATCGAATCGGCGCGAATCCGCGCGGAGCGGCGTTGGCCGAGCGCGTATTCGACGCGGGCGATCTCCAGCGGACGTCGCAGCCTGACGTACACGTCGAGCGCGCCGCGCAGGTTGCCCGCGGCGACTCGCCGACGCGCGATCATCAGATCGGCGCGCTCCGAAGCGCCCGGCGTACGCGCCGCGCTGACCGAAGCGAAGGCTAAGGCGGTGTCTCGTTCGATCTCCGCGCGCCGGATCGCCAGCCAGTCGGCGATCTCGGGAAGCGCCTGTGACGCCCGGCGCCAGCTTGCCGCAGCCGAGTCGAGGCGGCCGGCCCGCTGGAGCGCCACCGCCAGCCGTACGGTCGCGGCCGCGCGCATGGCAGCCGGTGCGGATGTGAGCTCGGCGATACGGGCGTACTTGGCCGCGGCCGGACTCCAGCGCTCGGCACGTTCGTCGGACCGGGCCGCGACGGCCAGGAACTCGGGCAGCGAGTCACCACCGCGGGCGCGGCGGACCAACTCCTCCAGCCGCGACGTGCGACCCAGCCCTTCCGCGATCCGCGCATGCACGATCGCGTCGGCGGCGGGGAGCGGTCGCGAGGCCGGCGGCGCGGGCGCGGCCCGGAGCGCGTGCCAGTAGCGGCCCGTGGCCAGCAGGCTTTCGGCCGGCGGCGCCCGAGTGACGGGCACGCACCGGTCCTTAGCCCGTGCCGGCGGGCGCGGCGAACGCCCCAGCGGCCACCAGAGCAGCAACCCGCCCAGTGCGAAGACGCCCACCCCGCCGGTCATCGCGGCGTCACGACGTTGAGGCGGCGCGATTCCGCCTCCCACTTGGGGCGCTCCGTGCCTTCCGCCATCTCCCACAAAGTGTAGAACGCGAGTCGCGCCACCCGTGATGCCTTGTCGGGGTCCGTCCGGTCCGCGTGGTCGGTCGGCTGGTGGTAGTCGCCGTGCTCGCCGGTATAGAAGAAGATGTATGGGACGCCGCGGCGCTGGAACGGCCAGTGGTCCGAGTCGGCGGGGGTCCGGGGCCGGTCCTCGATATCCGGACCGACGCCGAGGCCGAGCTCCGGGTGCCGTGCCGCGAGCCGCCGCACCCGGCCCGAGATCGAGCTCTTGTTCCACCCGTTCAGGTACACGGAGTCGGGCCGGTTGCGGCTGATCATGTCTAGGTTGACGAGTCCCACGATGCTGTCGAAGGGGACCGTCGGGTGAGCGACGAAGTGCCGCGATCCGAGGAGGCCCAGTTCCTCGCCGCTCACCACCAGGAAAAGGATCGAGCGCCGCGGACGCTGGGCCAGGCTCCCGAACGCTTCGGCGAGCGCGAGGACGCCGGCCGAGCCGGAAGCGTTGTCGTCGGCGCCGTTGAGGATGGAGTCGCGCCCATTGGGCCGCGAGACGCCGAGGTGGTCCAGGTGCGCGACCACCACGACGTACTGGCCGAGCAGCCCGGGATCGCGCCCCCGCAGCAGCCCGGCGACGTTGGGCGCTGTCTGGCCGCGAACGGAGAATCGCTGCTGATAGCGGCCGCTGTCTCCTGCGGGTGCCAGCCCCGCCCGCCGAAAGACCGACTCGACGAAACCGGCCGCCTGCTCCAGCTCCGGGCTCGGCGTGGCACGGCCCCGCATGGAGTCGTGGGCCAGGGCATGGATGAAGCGCGAAAGCTGCGGCGGAGTGATCGCCGGTTGCTGCGCTGCCGCCGGCGCGGCGAGCGCCACGGCCGCGGCTGCCGCGAGGCGTCCCACCCATGCCACGCGGCGGCCGTGCCCGGTCATCTCAATGGTGTGCTTCGGCGACGAAGTTGATCTGGCCGAGCGGCTCGCTCCCGCAAAGGAGGGTCATAGGAAGAATCTGCCGAGGGTCTCCCGATACCCGACGGCTCCAGCCCAGCGCGAGGAACCGGACCTCGGCACGGTTGGCCGCGATGGGGCCTGCTTGGAAGCGGGGGTCGTTCTGGATGTCGATCTGCTGCCGGAACCGCTCCTCGGCGTCCATGCCCGAGATGCGCGAGCCCTCGAGATACTCGGAGGCGACTCTGCCCCCCGTCAGAAAGGAGACGGTGCGGCCGCCCCTCAACTGCGCGCGAAAGTGCGACGGGTCGAACCGGCGCGCCGTCGGAGAGGGGTTGCGCACGTGGACCAGGAATCCGTTGCCGCCGAATTGGTCGGCGCGAAAATCCCGGAACTGGACGAGGAGCCCCTCACACGAAGCAGTGTCGGCGCGAGTGCTGTCGAACGCGAGACGTCGGGACGCGTCTTGTGCCTGCGCCACCACGGTCGGCGCGGACGCGAGCAAGAGCAGAGCGAAAGCAGAACGCATGAACCCGGACCTCCCGGCTGATGTCGCTCGAAACCTATGAGCGCCGGTGCGTCGTCGCTACCGCCGCAGAGCGAACGTCACCGCCACGAGGATGCGCACCCGCACCGGCCGGCCCCCCATCCGCGTCATCGATGCGCGGGGGCTGGTGCCGCGTCGCGCCCACCGCGGCGGCGATCAGCGCCGAGTGCAGGACGAGCGAGATGGCGCGCGTGCCCCACGCATGGTCGTGGCCGTGGAGCTCAACGGCGGAGCAGCTTCACACCTTTCGCCCCGGCTATGACCGCCAGGTGCGCCAGGCGCAGGAAGAGCCCGTCCTCCACGATCCCCGGGCGCCGGGCGAGCGCCCGGGCGAGCGCTGCCGGGTCCTTGATGCCGTGCGGGAAGCGGCAGTCAACGACATAGTGGCCGCCGTCGGTGTGGTATGGCGTTCCGTCGGCCGCGCGGCGAAGCGTCGGAGTCGCGCCCAGCTTTTCGAAGAACGGCAGCAACGCCGACCAGCCGAAGGGAATCACTTCGACCGGCACCGGGACCCGAGTACCGAGACGGCGCACCCGCTTCGACTCGTCGGCCACGACCACGAAGCGTTTGGCGGCGAGCGCGACGAGCTTCTCGCGCAGCAGCGCCCCGCCCAGGCCCTTGATGAGGTCGAGCCGCGGGGCGACTTCGTCGGCGCCGTCGATGGCGAGGTCGAGCTCGGGGTACTCGTCGAGCGTGACCAGCGGGATGCCGAGGGCGCGGCAGCGGTGAGCGGTGTCCTCGGACGTGGGAACGGCTACGACGCCGCGCACCGCGCCCGTGGCCAGACGCGATGCCAGCAGCTCGAGAAGCGGACGAATCGTCGAGCCAGTGCCGAGGCCTATCGCCGTCCCGCTCTCGATGAACAGGACCGCGCGCTCGGCCGCCGCGCGCTTGAGCTCGTCCAGGTTCACGGAGCGCCCCGGTACTGCTCGTCGTCCACGCGCCGGCCCGGGTGGGTCAGCTTCGCTCCTGGCGTGGACCGCATTTTCTCCATCTCAACCGCCGCCGTCGGAGACGGGTCTCGTTGCGAGGTTGACAGAGTCGCACCACAACCAATATCTAGCCTGGCCGGCGAGAGGCAAGGAACCCCGCGTGGACGAGAACCAGTCACCGAGAGCAGCACGGAACGCCGCCAAGAGTCGACGGGTGGCTAAGGATCTCACGCGTACGCTCTCCCTGCTCCGGGCCACCCTCGACTCCACCGCCGACGGACTCCTCGTGGTCGACCGAGACGGCAGGATCGAGATCTTCAACCGCAAGTTCGCCGAGATGTGGCGCATACCGGAGGAGATCCTGGCCACCAAGGACGACCAGCAGGCGCTCGGCTTCGTCCTGCAGCAACTCGAAGACCCCCACCAGTTCCTCACCAAGGTCCGAGAGCTGTACAGCCAGCCCGAGGCCGAGAGCTTCGACGTCCTGAAGTTCAAGGATGGCCGCGTCTTCGAGCGCTACTCCCAGCCGCAATGGATCGGCGGCGAGATCGTCGGACGGGTGTGGAGCTTCCGCGACGTCACGGCACGCGCGCGCGCTGAAGAGGCGCTGCGCCGCGAGCACAAGTTCGTGCGCCTGCTGCAGGCGGTGGCCGTTGCGGCAAACGAGGCACGCACCGTGGAAGATGCGTTCCTCCACTGCCTCGACCGTATCTGCGCGCACACCGGCTGGCCGGTGGGCCACGTGTACATGGCCGGGGAGGACCTCACCGGTGACTTGGTGCCGACCAAGCTCTGGCACATGGATGACCCGCTGCGATACGAGGTCTTTCGCCGCGTGACCGAGACGACACGCCTGGCGCCGGGCGTCGGCCTGCCTGGCCGCGTGCTCGCGACCCACAAGCCGGCGTGGATCGTGGACGTCAGGAACGACCCGAACTTCCCGCGTGCCGGCATGGCGTACGACATAGGCCTCAGGGCGGGGTTCGGTTTTCCGGTGGTCGTGGGCACCGAAGTCGTCGCGGTGCTGGAGTTCTTCGCCCCCGAGCCGGTCGCGCCCGACGAGGCACTGCTTGACGTCATGGTCCACGTCGGCACGCAGCTCGGCCGGGTCATCGAGCGCAAGCGGGCGGGAGCGCGGACGTCCGGGTCGGTACGCGCCTAGCGCGCGACCCGGCGCGTGCCGTCCCCCTGGTAGGCGTAGCGGATGGTGAGGCACCCTCCCTGCACGCCGGCACAGTAGTAGCTCACGATCGTGGCCTTCGCGTAACGCCCGTCCGCCGTGCGAACGCCATAGACGTCGCCCTTCGGCGTGAGCAGGTGGGAGCTCCAGCCGTAGCGATACCATTTCCCGACGCCGGCGCTGGTGCTGTCCCGAGCGGTCGCCACGTAGCCGATGTCCGGCAGCGTGACCACCGAATCGAAAGGGACAGACCCGAGGTTGACGATCCCGCCCCGACCCCCAAAACCGTCCCCGCCGTTGGCGATCACATGGAAGCGGCTCACCGCGAGGTCCCAGTCGAGCGGCCCGGGGCGCTCCACCGCGGAGTTGCGCGAGAAGTCGAAGTAGGTCCACCGGTTCTCATCGGTAGCGTCCAGGGTCACGATCGCGGGGCCGACCAGGGTGTCTCCCACCGGGGCAGGGTTGGGCGGCGTGATCGCCATCTGCCGCATCTCTGGCTTGCGCAGCGCGCCCACGACGAAGGTGGCCATGAAGAGGACGAATACCGCGACGACCGCCCAGACGAAGGCGTTCACGCGGAAGAGCGGCGGCGGACCGGGCTGGCTCATGGCGACGAAGTATACGGTGTGACCCGGCCCGACTGGACAGAGAACGCTGAGGTCCACACAAACTAGCTCGACGGTCCCAACTACACCTTAGGTGTTCAGCGTCGCCTGAACACCCCAGCGGCTCCGTCTCCAAGTTCGCCGAGCGGAACGGCCCAGGCCCGCGGACCCAGTGCGTAGCGCCGGTTCCCAGGGTAGAGCACCACCAGCTGCTCGAGGTTCAGGTCCCGCAGGGCGATGCGCATGGATGGGGTGAGCGTCGGAGCGTCCGCCCGCTTGACCTCGACGCCGAGCCGTCGGCCGTCCTTGAAAAGCAAGAGGTCCAGCTCGGCGCCGGTGTGTGTCGCCCAGAAGTACGCCGCCTCGGGCTTGACGGCCTTGAGCGTTTCTTCGATCGCATATCCCTCCCAGGAGGAGCCGCGCTTGGGGTGCACGAGAAGATCGCGCGGGGCGCGCACTCCGAGGAGCTGGTGGAGGAGACCCGAGTCCCGGATGTACACCTTGGGCGATTTCACCTGGCGCTTCCCGAGGTTCTCGTGCCACGGCGCCAGCTGCCGAACCAGGAACAGTCCGGTCAGGAGATCCAGATAGCGCCGCACCGTGGGCTCGCTCACCCCCATCGAGCGTGCCGGATCCGCGGCATTCCATATGTTACCGTGGTAGTGAGCCAGCATGGTCCAGAGGCGCAGCAGTGCCGGGGCCGGGATGGAGATACCTAGCTGCGGCAGGTCGCGCTCGAGGTAGGTTCGGATGAGTTCCCGCCTCCATAGGAAGCTGTCGCCGTGTGACCGGGCCAGAAAGGCGCGCGGGAACCCACCCCGAAGCCAGTGACGCTCGAGCGATGCTACGCCGATCTCGCTCAAGGAGAACCCGTCCATTGTGATGACCTCCATCCGTCCCGCGAGCGACTCAGCGGACTGACGCAGCAGCGCCGGCGACGCGCTGCCCAGAAGCAGGAACCGAGCCGGCAGCGGCTTCCGGTCGGCGAGGACGCGCACCACCGGAAAGAGGTCCGGCCGGCGCTGCACCTCGTCGATCACGACCGTCCCGCGAAGCGTCGCCAGGGCCGTCATCGGCTCGTCCAGCCGGGCCAGGCTGACCGGGTCCTCGAGGTCGAAGTAATTGGGTGAACCTGGCGCCACCAGCTGCCGGGCCAGCGTGGTCTTGCCGGCCTGGCGGGGACCGATCAGGGCCACGGCGCGACCGCGCCGGAGCGCCGCGCGCAGCTGGGCAAGGATCTCACGGCGGGCTATCATGGTCCGATGATACACCATGAAATTCGAAAGTGCAATGTTGCTTTGTCATGGTGTACCGGATCCGGACGACGAGTCTTGGCGGCTACCCGTGACCCTCGCCCCAAGCCCTGACCGTGACCTCGGAGCCTCGAGCATCCGGACCAGCAGGCGCAGGGGCCGGCCCACTCCGGGGCGGGTATCGGTGTGACCTGGCCCTGCCTGAAAGGGTCGTTAGTGGGGACGATAGGACGACATGATCTGCCGAGAGCAGGGGTCCCATGCCATCGCGTTTCCGCTCGATACTGTGCGCGCTCCCGCTGCTGCTCGCCGCGAGCTGCGGGCACGATCCCGTTACCGGCCCCATCGTCGCGCTTCCGCGACCGCTGACCGTCGCGGAAGGCCGGCTGGTCGCCACCGACAACCGGTTCGCGCTCAAGCTCTTTCGGCAGGTCGCCGCCGAGGGGGACCCGTCCGAGAATCTCTTCATCTCGCCGCTCAGCATCGCGATGGCCTTGGGCATGACGCTGAACGGCGCGGCCGGGACGACCTACGATTCGATGCGGCTGGCTCTGGAGCTGGGCAGCCTGACCCCGGCGGAGATCAACCAGTCGTACCGGAGCCTGATCGAGCTGCTGCGCGGCCTCGACCCGGGCGTTGACTTCACCCTCGCCAACTCGATCTGGTATCGAGAGGAGTACACCTTCGAGCCGGCGTTCCTGGACACGAACCGCGTCTATTTCGACGCGCGCATCCAGGGGCTGGATTTCGCCGCGCCCAGCGCGCCGGGGACGATAGACGCGTGGGTGAGCGAGCAGACGCGCGGGCGGATAGCGAGCATCGCGCCCAACCCGCTCCCGCCCGACGCCATCATGTTCCTCATCAACGCCGTCTACTTCAAAGGTGACTGGACCGAGCGGTTCGAGCGTGCCCGCACCCAGGACGCGCCGTTCCGGCGGCGTGACGGCTCGACGACCACGGTGCGCATGATGTCGCACGCGGGCGAGGTTCAGGTCGGACTGGCGCGCGAGGGGTCGGTCCAGGTCCTGGACCTGCCGTACGCCGGCGGGGCGTTCAGCATGACGATCGCGATGCCCGACGACCCGGCGGCGATCGATTCTCTCGTCGCGAACCTCACCCTGGATCAGTGGGGCGGGTGGATCGGCGCGCTGGATTCCGCGGAGATCCTCGTCTCGATGCCGAAGTTCGTTCTCACCTCCGACCTCACGCTGAACGGTGCGCTGTCGGCGCTCGGGATGGGCGTGGCGTTCTCACCGCAGGATGCGGATTTCAGCCGGATGTTGGGGAGTCGGGGCCCGTACATCACGAACGTGAAGCACAAGACCTTCGTGGACGTGAACGAGGAGGGCACCGAGGCGGCCGCGGTGACCTCTGTCGGGATCGGCGTCACCAGCGCGCCGCAGGCCATCATCGTGGCCCGTCCGTTCGTCTTCGTGATCCGGGAGCGGTTCTCGGGGACGATCCTGTTCATCGGGAAGGTGGTGGATCCCGCGGCGGGCTAGGCGACCAGGGAACCCGGGCGCAAATGGCCGGTCAGGGCCAGCGTCCGTACCGCACGGCCGCGCCGACCTGGAGCACGCGCTGCGACAGCCCGATAGATTTCCGAATCCGTGACCAGCATCGGCACCACCTCCTCACTGGTGCAGGCGATCACCAGCTGCCAGCGCTGCCCGCGCCTGCGCGCCTGGTGCCGGCAGGTCGCCCGCGACAAGGTCCGCCGCTTCCGGGACCAGGAGTACTGGGGCAAACCGGTCCCCGGTTTTGGCGACCCCAGCGCGCGGCTCCTAGTCGTCGGCCTCGCCCCCGCGGCCCACGGCGGCAACCGCACCGGCCGCGTTTTCACCGGCGACTCCTCCGGCGATTGGCTCTACGAGGCGCTCCACCGCTTCGGCTTCGCGAACCAGCCCACCTCCGTCTCGCGGGACGACGGGCTCCGCCTCACCGACTGCTACGTCACCGCCGCCGCCCGCTGCGCGCCGCCACACAACAGGCCCACGCCGCGCGAGCTGGCGAACTGCCGCCCCTGGCTCCAGGCCGAGCTGAACCTCCTCCGCCGCGTGCGCGTGGTCGTCACCCTCGGCCGCATCGCGCACCAGTCGTACCTGGAGGCAGCCGGCTGGCGGAAGGAGCTGCCGGCGCGCGAGCGACCTCGCTTCACGCACGGCGCGGAGGCGCGCCTCCCGGACGGCACGCTCCTCGTCGCCTCGTTCCACCCCAGCCGCCAGAACACCAACACCGGCCGCCTCACCCGCGCGATGTGGGACGCGATCTTCCGGCGCGCCCGCGAGGTGCTGGAAGGGCGGTGACACACCCTGCCGCCGCTGCGCCTCCTTGCGCCCTTGGCCCGCCGCCCCAGCTTCCGCGAGGATCGCCACCGAGGAAACGATGATCGACATCGTCCATCCGCGTATCGAGCGCTACCTGCGCACCCTGATTCCACCGCGCGACCGCGTGATGGCCGCGATGGAAACGCGCGCCGGACGCGAGCGCATTCCGATCGTGGGCCCGCTCGTCGGACGGCTCTTCTTCCAGCTCGCGCTCATGGTCCGCGCCCGGCGCGTGATGGAGCTGGGCAGCGCGATCGGCTACTCGACACTGTGGTGGGCCCGCGCCGTCGGGCCCAAGGGCCACGTCTGGTACACCGACGGCGACCCCGAAAGCGCGCGCGTCGCGGCGGGCTACTTCCGGCGCGCCGGCCTCGGAGGGCGCGTCACGTTGATGGTGGGCGACGCCGTGACGTCCATGAGGAAGGTGAAGAGCACCTTCGACATCGTCTTCTGCGACATCGACAAGCACGGCTACCCCGCCGCCTTCGAGGCGGCGTGGCCCCGCATCCGCCGCGGCGGGCTGTTCGTGTGCGACAACACGCTGTGGGGCGGACGGGTGACCGGGCGAGCCGGGACGGCCGACCGCAATACCGCAGGCATACAATGCCTCAACCGGATCACGTTTGCCGACGAGGCCAACGGTTTCGCGGTGCTCCTCCCCCTGCGGGACGGGGTGACTGTCGTCCTGAAGCGTTGATTCGCGCTCGCGAACGCTGCAAACCGGAAGACCCGTTTGACGCACCGCCCGGGACGGCGTAGGCTATCCCCCCACAGGAGCTGGCCCATGACTTCCACCAACGGTTTCGTCCTGACCGTGCTGTTGGCCGCCTCGGCCGCCTGCCGCGCCGAAGTCCCACGCGTCCGCGTGGTAATCGCCGAGCCGGCGGACGGCGCCCAGCTCGTCGGGCCCAGGGTGCGGGTGCTGCTGCAGGCCGGCGGTATCGAGATCACCCCCGCCTCCGACGAGCGGCCCGGCACCGGGCA
This sequence comes from Gemmatimonadales bacterium, assembly GCA_030697825.1. NCBI lineage: Bacteria > Pseudomonadati > Gemmatimonadota > Gemmatimonadia > Gemmatimonadales > Gemmatimonadales bacterium. The sequence continues at coordinate 10,301 of JAUYOW010000236.1, forward strand.
CCACCATCTCTTCCTCGACCGTGAGGCCACGGCCCCGGGCGACACCATCTCCCAAGGCGTGCCCGGCATCTTCCACCTGGGGCGCGCGCAGACCGAGTTCACGCTGGAGGGCCTCGCGCCGGGAAGGCACCGCATCATTGCCGTCCTCGCCAACTGGGCCCACGTGGCGCTCGACCCGCCCGCGGTGGACACGGTGCGGTTTACGGTGCGCTAGTACGCTCGTTGCGGCGCTGTGGTCAGGGTGGATCTCCTTTCGTGTCGGCCTGGGCCAGCCCGTTGATCTTCGCGGCCATGATGAAGTCGTTCTCATGCAGCCCGTTGATCTTGTGGGTCCAGAGCAGGATATCCACCCGGTTCCAGTGAATCGCGAAGTCCGGCGCCTCACCGCCGATCGCAGTTTGGACGACTGATCGGAATCGACCGGGAGGGCACCTCATGGCCTACCGTAGTCCCCACCTCCCCGCCGCAATCGTCGTCTCCTTCCTGCTCGCGCTGCCGGGCGCGACTCGCGCCCAGAACGTGCCCGCGGACCCCGTTCACCGCGCCCGCCGCCTGGCGCTGGTGGAGGAGATCGCTAGGCAGGGCGTGACCGATAGCACCACACTCGCCGCGATGCGCGCGGTGCCGCGCCACGAGTTCGTGCCACCCCGGCGCGTCGACGATGCCTACGGCGATTTTCCGCTCCCCATCGGCTACGGCCAGACCATCTCACAGCCCTTCGTCGTCGCCTACATGACCGCGCTGCTCCGGCCCCGGCCGGGATTGCGGGTGCTCGAGGTGGGCACCGGCTCCGGCTACCAGGCGGCGGTGCTGGCCCAGATCGGATGCCGGGTGTACACGATCGAGATCTTCGAGGCGCTCGCCACCAGCGCGCGCGAGCGGCTCCGCCGCCTCGGCTACGGCGACGTGGAGGTGCGGCACGGCGACGGCCACGACGGCTGGCGCGAGGCGGCGCCGTTCGACGCCGTCATCGTCACCGCGGCCGCGGGGTACGTGCCGCCCCCGCTGATCGATCAGCTCAAGCCGGGAGGGCGGATGATCATCCCGATCGGCAGCGTGTACGGCGTGCAAAACCTGATCCTGGTCGAAAAGGACGCGGCCGGCGACGTCCGTACCCGCCAGCTGCTCCCGGTGCGGTTCGTCCCGCTGCTTCGCGAGCTTCGTTGACCGCGGGGTCCCGCGCCCTCGCTGCACCGGCGGTCGCCCTCCTTACCGCCGGCACCCTCGCCTTCGAAATCTTCCTGGTGCGGGTCTTCGCCATCGCGCAGTACCATCACTTCGCCTACATGGCGATCGGCGTGGCGATGCTCGGCGTCGGCGCGAGCGGCACGCTGATGTCGCTGCGCCGCTTGCCGCCCGACGAGGCGGTACCGCGGTGGTTCGCGTGGGCCGGGGCGCTCACCGCGCTCACCCTCGTCGCCGCTCCGGCCCTGGCGCTCCGCATCCGGGTCGACGCCACCCAGCTCGCCTGGCAGCCACGTGAGTGGCTGCCGCTGGGCGGAGTGTACCTGCTCTGCGCCCTGCCGTTCGCGGCGGGCGCGCTCGCGGTCCTCCTCGCGCTGACGCTGGAGCGGGAGCGGCCCGGCCGGGTGTACGGCCTGAGCTTCCTCGGTTCGGGCCTCGGGGCCGCGCTCGCCGTGATCGGGATGTGGCTGACGCCGCCCGAGCGTGGCCTGGCGGTGCCGGCGCTGGTGGCCGCGGCCGGCGCGGTGGCGGCGGCGTGGAGCACCCAGGGCGTGCGTATCTGCCGCGTGACCGTGGTGATCGCCGCCGCGGCGGCCCTGGCGGCGCTGGCGCGTCCGCCCTGGCGCATCGAGGTCACGCGCTACAAGGAGCTGCCCCAGGTCGAGACTTACCCCGACGCCCGCCGCGTCGCCGAAAGATCGAGCCCGCTCGGGTGGGTCGTGGCGGCTCGGGCGCCGGCCTTCCGTTACGCGCCGGGGCTCTCGCTCGCGTACCGGGGCGCGTTCCCGGCGCAGACCGCCCTGTTCGTGGACGGGCACATCGCAGGGGCCGTGGTCGCGGCCGACGCGGCGGAGGCCCGCGCCCTGCTCGAGTGGCTGCCGTCGGCCCTGCCGTACGCGGTGCGGCGCCCCGAGCGGGTGTTGGTCGTGGGCGCGGGCGGCGACCTCGACGTGGAGAGTGCGCTCGCGCACGGCGCCCGGCATGTCACGGCCGTCGAGATCAACCCGGACCTCGTGCGGCTGAGCCGCCGCGCCCAGCGCGGAGATTCGGTGACCTGGGTGGTGGGCGACGCCAGAAGCTACGTCGCGCGCTCGCGGGAGCGCTTCGACGTCATCGCGATCGGGCCGGGGGGCGCGTACGGCGCCGCGGCGGCGGGCGTGCACGCGCTCGACCAGGATTTCCTGCACACCACCGAGGCCCTCGCGCAGTTCCTCGTGCGGCTCGAGGAGGAGGGCGTGCTCGCGGTCACACGGTGGCTCACCGTCCCGCCGCGCGCCGCCGTCCGCACCATCCTGACCGTGGCCGTGGCGCTGCGGCGCGTCCGGCCGGAGGCGGTGCGCCACGGGCTCGTCGTGGCCCGCGGATGGGGCACCGCCACCGTGCTCGCGAAACCCTCGGGCTTCACGCCGGGCGAGATCGCGGCCCTCGAGGCGTGGACGCGCGATCGCCGGTTCGACCTCGACTGGTATCCCGGCCTGCGCGCCCCGATATCGGGCTTCAACCTGCTGGACGAGCCGACGCTGTTCCGGGCGGCCGCGGCGGCCTCATCGGGTGGCGGGGAGGCCGCCGACTTCGCCGCCGCCTACCCGTTCGCCGTCGCCGCCGTGAGCGACGCGCGACCTTACCCGCACCACTTCGTGCGCCTCCGCGACCTGCCCACGCTGCTCCGGCGGAGCCGCGGTGAGTGGCTCCCGTTCGCCGAGTGGGGCGCCATCGCGCTCGTGGCCACCTTGGGGCAGGCAGCGGCCTTGGGCGCGATGCTCCTCGGGCTCCCCGCCATCCTCGGGCGGCACCGGGCGGGCGAGCTCCGGCTCCGGCGCGTGCTCCCTTACTTCGGCGCCATCGGGTTTGCTTACCTCTGCGCGGAGATCGCGGCGATCCAGGAGCTTGGCCTAATGCTCGGACACCCGGTTTACGCTGTCGCGGCGGCGCTTACGGCGTTCCTGGTGTGCTCGGGTTTGGGGAGCGCCTGCTCGGATCGGCTCGCCGCGCGCGGCGGTGCGCGCGTCGGCGCACTGTTGGCCGCGGTCCTGGCCGTCTATGCGGCCGGACTGCTTCCGCTTGTCCACTTGATGCAGGGCGCGCCGTTGCTCCTGCGCGCGGCCGCGTCCGTCCTGGTGCTGGGGCTGCCGGCCACGCTCATGGGGATGCTGTTCCCGCTGGGCCTGCGTGCGCTGGTGGGGCCGCACCGCGGTGGCCTGCCGTGGGCCTGGGCGGCGAACGGCTTCGCCTCGGTGGTCGCCGCACCGCTGGCAGCGCTGATCGCGCTGGAACTGGGCGCGCCCGCGCTCTTCCTCTTCGCCGCGGCCGCGTACGGCGTGGCGTCTCTTATCTTTGCCGTGGCGGGGCGGAGCCCCGGGTAAATGGCGGGCGAGACCTCGCCGCTGGTCACCTGCTCCGGCGCCATGTCGTGCGGAGTCCCGATCATGACCCCCGACTTGGTCAGGTTCGAGGACTCGAGCCGGGCGATGCCGAAGTCCATCAACTTGGCGCGGCCGTCCGCCGAGACGCGGATGTTGTCGAGCGTGTTCATGACGAATGGCCCGTACCTGACGACCGGTTCTCCGAGCGGCCGCGCGCCAGCCTGTTAGTCGGCCGCCGCCGACTTGCGCGGCGCGGCCCCACCCGGTAGCCTCGACCCATGCTAACCAAAAAAATTCAGACCGCCCTCAACGACCAGATCAATCACGAGTTGGCCTCGGCCTACCTCTACCTCTCGATGGCCGCCTACCTCGAGGCGGCGAACCTGCGCGGCTTCGCGGCCTGGATGCGGCGCCAGGCCCAGGAAGAGGCCGGGCACGCGATGAAGATCTTCGACTACGTGAACGACCGCGACGCCCGCGTGACGCTGCAGGCCATCGAGCAGCCGCCCACCGCGTTCAAGTCCGCGCTGGACGTCTTAGAGCGGACCCTCGAGCACGAGCGCAAGATCAGCGGCCTCATCAACCGCCTGTGCGACCTGGCGGCCAAGGAGAACGACCACGCCACGCAGGCGATGTTGCAGTGGTTCGTCAGCGAGCAGGTGGAGGAGGAGAAGTCGGTCAGCACGGTCCTCGAGCAGCTCAGGATGATCGGCGTCTCGAGCACGGCGATCTTCTTCCTCGACCGACACCTCGGCAAAGACGCCGAGGAGACGGCCGGCTAGACGCGACGAGCAGTCCCGGCTCCGGCTGCAAGCTGATAGATTTCGGCATGGACCGCATCAAGTTCGTCGAGCACGACGGCAAGCGCATCCTCATGCCCGATCTCCGAGAAGTCGAGCGCAACGCCAGGAACCCTGGATGGGGTCCGAGGAGGGGACCGATTCCAGACCAGCGCCCTTCGCTCGAATCAAAGCTTCAATCTCAGGCCAAGTCGCTATTCCAACCGTTGGCCCTCGCCTGACGTAGACGTTAATGCGGGCAACGACCCCCTGCACGTCCCGCGTCACCGGCTCACCGCAGCCAGTTCAAGAAAACCGTGATGATCAGCGCGTTCGCGAAATCGATGAAGAACGCCCCGACCAGCGGCACCACGAGGAACGCGCGCGGCGCGGGGCCGTACTTGGCGACGAGCGCGCGCATGTTGGCGACGGCATTCGCCGTGGTGCCCAACGCAAACCCGATAAAGCCGCTGGTCATCACGGCGGCATCGTAGTCGCGGCCCATGACGCGGAACGCCGCCACATAGGCCACCACCGTGATCACCGCGACCTGCGCGAGCAGGATCGTGATCAGCGGCACCGCGAGATGGACCACCTGCCACAGCCGCAGGTCCATGAGGGCCACGACGAGGAACAGGTTGAGCGCGGTGTTGCCCATGAACTCCATTGCCTTGAGATCGATCTTCAGCCAGCCGGTCCGATCGTCCAGGTTGCGAAGCAGTGAGGCGACGATCATAGCGCCGATGTAGGCCGGGAGCGTGACGCCGAGCGATTGGATGTAGCGGCTGAGGATGCTGCCCAGGGCCATCGAGAGGGCGAGCACGACCATGTTGCGGATCAGGGGCGTGTCTTCGCGTTCCACGTCGACCACGAACGGCTCCGACGTGCTCGTCAGTTCGGCCCGCAGCTCGGCTCGCGACGCGACGTCCGAGCGCAGACCGTAGCGCCGCACCAGGTCGGTCCCGATCGGCCCGCCCATGATGCCGCCGCACACGATGCCGACTGTGGCCGCTGTGAGCGCCACGACGGCGGCCCCGGGAATGCCCGCCTGCTCGAACAGCGGCGCAAACGCGAGCCCGGTCGCGGGCCCGCCGACCAGCGTGACCGAACCGGCCAGCACGCCCAGCAGCGGCGACTCCCCGAAGGCCCCGGCTACCGCCATCCCCAGGAAGTTCTGCACCAGGCAGAACAGGATCGAGAGCACGAGGAACACCACGACCTGGATGCCGCCCGTCCGCAGCACCGCGACGCTCGCGCCCATCCCGATGGTCGTGAAGAACGCGACGTTGAACACCGGCTGCATGGCTGCGCTCAGCTGGATGTTGATGACTCGGTCCCGCGTGAGCAGAACGAAGATCGCGAACAAGAGCCCCCCGATCACCGCAGAGGGAATGTTGAGGCGATCGAGCACCCCGATCCGGCGCCGCAGCTGCAGCCCGGCGAAATACACCACGGCGGCCAGGGTCAGGGTCTGGAGGAGATCGAGCTCCAACGTCGTCATGGGGCCACAAGGTAATCACCCCGGGCGCAACCCGCGCCGTGCGAGCCTCGGAAGCGGCAGGTAGATTCCCGCACCTCGTTCCCGGACTCCCCATGCCGTTGTGCGGGAGGCATTTGAGTGGGCGAAGGAGGCCCCGCCCGCGCCGGCGGACGACTTACATGAGGCGCTAGTTGAGCATCGCAAGCGGCTTATAATCGTAGGCCTAGTGTGCCCGACTGGAGGACACTCCCCCCTGGCAACCTCCCCTTGCCGGATCGTGAACCGGGGCAGATGTTGCCGAAGTCCCAGCCTGACGGGAATCCCATGACACGACCTCTCGTTCCCCTCCTGGTTGCCGCCCTCGTCGTGCCGAGCGTGCTGTCGGGACAGAAGGCGGCGCCGGCCGGTACGCCCGGCGACCGGGCCGGCCGCTACGCCGTCGCCGACGCACACGCCGACGCCGCGCCGACCAACGTCGAGCAGTCGGTGCCGGCCCTGGCCGCGTACCTCGCGCAGGCCGGACGCGACGACCTGACGCGAGCCCGCGCACTCTACCGCTGGGTCGCCGGCCACATCGAGTACGACGTGAGCGGCTTCCGCACCGCGAGCTACGGCGACGTGAGCCCGGAAGGGGTGCTCCGCCGCCGGGCGTCGGTGTGCGAGGGCTACGCCCGCCTGACCGAGGCGCTCGGCGAGGCGATGGGGCTTGAGATCGAGGTTGTCAGCGGGTGGTCCAAGGGCTACGGCTACACCCCCGGTCAGCGATTCGACGGCGCCACGAACCACGCGTGGAACGCGGTGCGGATCGAGGGGCAGTGGCGGCTGATGGATCCGACGTGGGGTGCCGGCTACCTCGACGAGCGCATGCAGTTCGTCCGCCGGTTCCAGGAGCACTACTTCCTCACTCCCCCCGACGCGTTCGTGTTCGACCACCTGCCGCAGGACCAGCGCTGGCAGCTGCTCGACCGGCCGGTCTCGGCCGCCGAGTACGCGGACCTGGCCTACCTGCGGCCGATGTTCTTCGTCGCGGGCTTCCGGATTGGGAGCCACCCCCGCGCGCGCATCGCGGCCGACGGCCGCGTCACCGTGACGCTGGGCGTCACGCAGCCCGTGCAGATGACGGCCCGGGTGCTGCCCGCCGCCGCCGACCGAACCCTCGAGGGGGAGCTGGCGTTCGTCCAAGTGAACGCGGAGGAGGCCCAGGTCCACGCCGGCTTCCCCGGGCCGGGCGACTACCTGCTGCGCCTGTTCGCCAAGCCAGAGGGCGCAGCAGGCCCTCTCCAGTGGGTACTCGACTACCGCGTGCAGGCCTCGCGGGGCGCGCCCGACGCCGCGTTCCCGATGGCCTACACGGGCTTCGGGGCGAGGGGGACTTGGCTCGTCGAGCCGCTCACCGGAGTGCTGGAGGCAGGGCGAACCTACCGCTTCCGGCTCCGCGCGCCGGGGGCACTCGACGTGGCCGTCGTGGCCGGCGGCCAATGGACCCATTTCACACGCGACGGGGAGGAGTTCTCCGCCGACGTGCCCGCCGTGGCGGGCAACATCGTGGTGTACGCGAAGTACGACCCGAACAGCGACTTCACGGGCCTGCTGAGGTACACTGGTCGCTGAGCGAGGACGGCGGCAGGCCGGCGGAGGCTACAGCTTCACGATGGCCAGCACGGTGCCCATCGTGCCGGTCCAGAAGACCATGCGGGCCTCCATCCGACCGAAGTTGGCCTCGAACAAGTCCCTCGACTCGCGAGTGCTTCGGCGAGCGCGACGGACGCCGGCGGGCGCGACACCTCACCCTTCGACTGCGGCGGGATGACGATGCGGCGGTCTTTGGTGGAGGCGAGCAGATCGAGCCGACCCGCGTTCCCGAACGTGATGACGAGACACGCGTCCACCACGACGGTGTCCATGCCGCCTGCTCAGCGCGTCGCGGCGGCGCCGAGGAGCGGCGTTCCGTCGGCATCCTGGGATTCCCCCAGAATGCCCATGTACTGACGGAAGTCTTCAATGGACACGCCATAGAGCTCCGCGGCACGTCCGGTGGTGACCAGCCCGCGCCGCCACGCCTCGACCGCGAGGGCGGGCAGCCGGCCGCGCACCCGGTCTACCGTCCGGAACGTGATGCCCAAGGCGCGAGCCGCCTGCGAAATCGAGTACTCATCGGCCCGGAGCGCAGCGGCCTGATCGTCCGTGAGCAGCCGGCAGTTCTGAAGCCGCCACAGCAGCGCGGTGCGCGACACGCCGAAGTGATCCATGGCCCGCACGATGTCGGCGCGATCCAGGTGGGGGATAGCGCCCGCAACCAGCAGGCCGGCGGACTCGAAGTAGATGCGGAGTCCTGCCTCCGGCATCAGGAACGCCGCGGCAAACGTATTGGCGCGGACCTCGTGCAGTTCGTCGCCACGCCGGTCTTCAAAGGTGAACTGTTCGATGGTCACGTCGCGCAGCAGCCAGTGAGCGCATTCGTGCGCGGCCGTGAACGCCATCCGGAAACCGGTGAAATCGTCCTTCCGTGGGTTCACCCCCACACACGCCCCGACGCCCTCCAGCTCGAAGAACAGGCCGTCGATCCGATCCTCGTCTTCGAGCCCGTCCAGCTC